>JACCXR010000325.1 GCA_013696915.1 Euzebyaceae bacterium | reverse complement strand
AGGACGGCCATCACTCGCCGGTGCTTCGGATGGTCGACGTCGAACAGGATGGTGATCGCCTCGGTGTCGGGAACGACGCTGGCGACCCTCGCGGCCGGGACGCGCGACGGCGACGTGAGCGCGGTCGCGTACAGCGGCACGTCGTCGGAGGTGGGGTCGGGAATGCCAGCCGCCGGGAGAACACCACCCGGCGGTTCCTCACGCATCCCGGCGGTCTGGCGAACCGAGGTGACGATCGACTCATCTCCCCGCTTCTCTTGCCAGCAGATCATGCCGTCCGATATATTGTGGTGATGGCGACTCGCGGGATGACCGAGCAGGCGTTCTTCATCCTCACCGCGCTCGTCGACACGCCGCGTCACGGCTACGGGATCGTGGGCGAGGTCGCGGACATCTCCGACGGGCGGGTGCAGTTGAAGGTGGGCACCCTGTACGGGGTCCTGGACCGGCTGGTCGGCGGGGGACTGGTCGAGCCGGACCGTGAGGAGGTGCACCAGGGCCGGTTGCGCCGGTACTACCGGTTGACCGAGCAGGGCCGCTGGACCCTCGCCGCCGAGGTCGAACGTCAAGCCGCCAACGCCCGCGTCGCCGCCAAGCGGCTGCGCGCGTGGCGTCCGGCGACCGAAGGGGGTGCGGCATGAGCGTGCTCGAGGACCGCTACCGCTCCGTGCTGCGGCTGCTGCCGCCCTCCTACCGGGCGGTGTGGGAGGACGAGATGGTCGCCACCTTCCTGGACAGCACGCGCACCGACGACGTCGAGGAGGCCGAGCACCGCGCCTACTGCGGACGGCCGAGCCGCGCGGAGGTGGCCAGCGTCGCGGGTCTCGCGGTGCGGTTGCGTCTGGGTGGCGTCGACGCGCCGCCGCGGTCCTTCGCCTGGGGCGAGGCCGTGCGGCTGGTGGCCCTGGTCGGGCTGCTCGTCCACGCCGTGACCGCGACGATGGGCGTGTCGCAGGAGCTGTGGATCGCCGGGTGGCTCGCGTGGCCGCCGGTGCCTGGTGAGGTCTTGGCCCTGGCTGAGTCCGGGCCGTCCGGTCTGTGGGACATCGGGTGGAGCCTCACAGCCCCGGTGTGGGTGGCGGCCTTCCTTGCGCTGGTGCTCGGCCACCGGCGCGCGGCCAAGATGCTCGCCGGCCTCGCCCTGGCCCCCGTTGCGATCGCGGCGATGGTTTCCACGGCGAACCTGGCCCTGGGTCGCCCGCCCATGACCTCGCTCATGCTCACCATGTGGGTCGACCTGCTCATAAGCGCATTGGTGGTGCTCGCGCTGGCGGCTTTCCACGGCGATGCGCCTGCGGTGCGCCCCCGCCCCTGGCTGGTCGCCTACGCCGTCGGCCTCGTCCTGGCCCCCGTTCCCGGTCTGGTGTTCCTGATGCAAGTGATCCGCGACCTCATGCTGCTGGACCGGCCTGGAGTGTGGTCGGTCGCGCTGGTGGCGGCGGGCCTGGTCCACCTGGGCGGACCCGCGGTCGGGCGGGTGGGCCGCGCGCCGGGATGGTCGCTCGCCCTGGCACTGCTCGCCGCCCCGGTGCTGGCCCTGCGGATCGTGTCGCTTCTGGACTACGCCCTCAGCGATGCCGTGGGGGTGTACCCGGTGACGATGGCGATCGGCGTGGTGGAAACCGTCGCGGTCATCGCGGTCGGCGTCCCCCTGGCCGTGCTCGCCGCCCAGACGGTCCGCGGCCTCCCGTCAGCAGCCCCCAGCCCCGCGGCGTCGCAGACCCCGGCACCGTAGCCGTCGTCGGCGAAGCAGCCACGAAGCTTCGTCGTCGGATGCCGCGGTCTCCCTCGTGAAAGGAGTACGAATGCTGAGCACTGCGGTCACGCGACTCCTGGAAATCGACGTGCCGCTCATCCAGGCGCCGATGGGAGGCGGCCCGTCCACGCCCGAAATGGCCGGGACGGTCTCCGACGCCGGCGCGCTCGGTTCGCTGGCGGGCGGCTACCTGTCGGGCTCCCAGATCAGCCAGCAGATCGCCGCGGTTCGCGCCGTGACGAACAAGCCATTCGCCGTCAACCTCTTCGCACCGCACGACAGCGCACCGACGCCAGAGGAGATCGACGAGGCGCAGCGGCTGCTCGAGCCGTACCGGCGCGAACTCGGGCTTCCGGCTCGTGGTGAGGCGGGCCCAGCAGCGCACGACTTCGATGAGCAACTCCAAGCGGTGATTGATGAAAAGCCGAACGTCGTGAGCTTCACGTTCGGCCTTCTCCCACCGGCCGCGGTGGCCAGCCTCAAAGACGCCGGCTGCGTCCTCATCGGCACGGCGACCACGGTCGCGGAAGCCGTCGCCGTCGCGGAGTCCGGCGCAGACATGGTGTGCGCTCAAGGCAGCGAGGCCGGCGCCCACCGGGGTACGTTCCTCAGCGACGGAACCGACGCGCTGGTTGGCACCATCGCGCTGGTCCCGCAGGTGCGCGACTTCGTCAGCATCCCAGTGGTCGCGGCGGGCGGGATCATGGACGGCCGCGGCGTGGTCGCTGTCCTGGCCCTGGGTGCCGGTGCGGCACAGCTCGGGACCGCGTTCCTGCGCTGCCCAGAGGCTGGAACCGCGCCAGCGCATCGGCAGGCTCTATCCACGGCGACGGATACGTCCACGGCGGTGAGCGCGTCCATCACCGGCAAACCCGCCCGTGGCATCAACAACCGTCTGATGCGCGAGCTCGCCGGCCATGCCATGCCCGCTTACCCGCACACCAACGCGCTGACCTCGGAGTTGCGCCGCCGCGCCGCGGAGCTCGGCGAGGCCGAGCTGATGTCGTTGTGGGCGGGACAGGGCGCCCCACTCGGCACGGAGCTTCCGGCTCGCGAACTGGTGGCCAAGATCGCGGAGGATGCTGCAACGGCACTCACCCGGCTCGGCGGCGCGCACGGCAGCTGACCAGGGTCGATGTCCGCACCGAACGCGAAGGTGGTGGTCGGTTTTGAGGGTGGTCAGCGGCTCGAGCTCGGCCCGCAGATGGTCGCTGGTCGTCGCGGGCGTCGCCTGACGGTGAGTCGGTTAGCGGGTACGCGCGGGTGTCGGGGCGGCCACGGCTCCCAGGGCGAGGCCGCCGAGAGCGAGGTGGAGGAGGTTGTCAGCGAGGCTGTAGCCGTACTCGGGGAGCAGGCCCATGAGCATCGGCAGGATGAAGCCGATGACACCGACGATCAGGTAGACGACTCCAATGCCGCCGACGATGGTGCGCGTCAGTCCCGCGTCGCGAGTGCCAAAGCCGGCGTAGGCGAGTAGTCCACCGCTGACGACGTGGATCAGGTCCTCGACGATCTCGATGTTGAAAACCCCCAGCAGCGGTCCTTCACCCGCGAGAAGGCCGACGACGGCGATCAGCAGGACGGTGACGCCCACGGTCTTTGCGTACAGAGTCGGCATCA
>JACCXR010000243.1 GCA_013696915.1 Euzebyaceae bacterium | reverse complement strand
GGGCGGGATGGGAGCGGCTGCGCGACGCGGCGTACGAGGGCCGCGGTCCATGATCGCCGTCGACACCAACCTGCTCGTCTACGCGCACCGTCGCGACGCCGCGTTCCACGAGCAGGCGGCGACGCTGGTCCGCGACCTCGCGGAGGGTCGCCGCCGCTGGGCGATCCCCTGGCCCTGCGTCCACGAGTTCCTCGCCATCGTGACACATCCGCGGATCTTCGACCCGCCGACCGGAGTGCGCCCGGCAATCGACCAGGTGGCCGCGTGGATGGAGTCGCCCTCGCTCGCGCTGATCGGCGAGACGACCGACCACTGGGATCGGTTGGTCGAGCTCGTCAGCGGGTCCGGGGTCGTCGGGCCGCGGGTCCACGACGCCCGGGTCGCCACCATCTGCCTGTCCCACGGCGTGTCCCGACTCTGGACCCTCGACCGTGACTTCAGTCGCTTCACGCCGCTCCGCACGACCAATCCGTTGGCTTGACGGCCCTCGGGGTCTCGGACACCCGGGGAGTGGGGCCGCCTCTACTGCTCGCTCGGCGAGCGACGGGAGCCCGGCTGCGGCGCGGCGGCGAGGCGTTCGGCAAGGGTGACGAGGTCGTCGGCCGTCAGGCCCGGCCAGCCGTGGACGAGCCGGCGCCAATGACCGGGCACCGCCGCCGCGCCCCACCGGGCTCCGAGCAGCGCGCCGGCGATCGCCGCGACCGTGTCGGTGTCGTCCCCGACGGACACGGCCGCCTGGAGAGCCAGCTCCAGGTGCCTCCTCGGGCGGTCGTCGGGGACGGGCGTCTGCCAGATCGCGCCGTGCGCGGCCTGGAGAGCGGTCACGACGAACCCGTTCGGCCGGAACGACCGCAGCGGCTCCCGCTCGGCCGCGTCGAGCCACACGGCCCAGCGTTCGTCCGCGCCCGGCTCGAGCAGGAGCAGCCCGTCGCGCGCGCCGTCGAGGCGCTCTTCTCGCACGGCCCGGTCGATCGCGATGCACCACAGGACGCACGCGTCGCCGGCGAGCGGATCGCCGTGCGTCAGCTCCGACACCGCGCGGGCGGCCGACGCGATCGCCTCGTCGTCGCCGAGGAAGGCGAGCGCGACCGGGGCGGTCCTCATCAGGCTGCCGTTGCCGGCCCCCGCGCCGGGGTTCCGCGCGACGTAGTCCGCGGCGACGCGGCGGAGGTCGCCCGGCGACGCCGCGCCGCCGAGCACGGCGCTGGTCTGGTTGCCGACGTCGGCCGGCCCGCTCGCGTACCAGTCGAGGAAGCGGCGGCCGATGCCGTCGAGATCGAGACCGCGGGCCGCGAGCGTTTCAGCCACGCACACCGCCATCTGGGTGTCGTCGGTCCACTCCCCGGGCTCCCAGCAGCCCAGACCGCCGCCGATCATCTCGGCGTCACCCTCCGGCGGCGCCGCGAACTCGTAGCCGGCGCCCAGCGCATCACCGGTCGCCAGCCCCAGCAGCGTGCCCGCCAGGCGGTCAGAGTGCCCCGTTTCCGTCCTCATCGGCTCCTCTCCAGCTGCCAGCGTAGGCGTCGGATCCTCGTGAGGCGCTGGCCGGTGCGAGACTCCGTGGCGACCACCGCACCCGGACGGCGCATGCGGTAGGGACGAGTGGGAGGCTGCCGTGGATCTGGGGGCGTTGGGCACGTGCGAGGCGTTCGCCGGCCTCAGCGGCGACGAGCTCGACGCGATCGTCGCCGTCGCCGACCGTCTCGAGATCACGGCCGGCGGGGAGATCTTCGCCGAGGGCTCGGAGGGTGAGAGCCTGTACGTCATCCTCGACGGAGCCGTCGAACTCCGGCGCTCCGGCCAGGTCGTGGGCGAGCTCGGCCCCGGCGACTTCTTCGGCGAGATGTCGCTGTTCAACCGCTACATCCGCGTCGCCCAAGCCGTGGCGACGGCGGACGCGCGGCTCCTCGGGTTCCGCCGCCAGCGGCTCCAGCCCCTGGTCCTGCGTCACCACCCCGCGGCGGTGAAGGTCGTCCAGCGCCTCGGTGCGATGACCGTCGAGCGGCTCCAGCGGGTGGAGTCGCTGGACGCCCACGTCGCCGACGAGGACCCTGCCCTGGCCGGCGCGCTCGACGAGTACCGGCAGCTGAAGCAGCGCCTGCTCGCCGGCTGGGCCCTCGCGTACCACTCGATCGGCAAGCCCGGCAAGCTCGAGATCGCGAGCACGAAGCCGTCGGCCACCGCCGCCGACCTCTCCGTGGCCTACTCACCCGGCGTCGCCGAGCCGTCGCTGGCCATCCGCGACGACGCCGACGCGGCCTACACCTACACCGGCATGGGCCATCTCGTCGGAGTGATCAGCAACGGGACCGCCGTGCTCGGGCTCGGCAGCATCGGTGCGGCGGCGGCGAAGCCGGTCATGGAGGGCAAGGCGGTCCTGTTCAAGCGCTTCGCGGACCTCGACGCGTTCGACCTCGAGATCGACGAGGAGGACCCGGGACGGTTCGTCGACATCGTCGTCGCCCTCGCGCCGACGTTCGGCGGCATCAACCTCGAGGACATCCGCGCGCCGGAGTGCTTCGACATCGAGGCGGAGTGCCAGCGCCGGCTCGACATCCCGGTGATGCACGACGACCAGCACGGCACGGCGATCATCGCCGGCGCGGCGCTGCGCAACGCGCTGGAGCTGGTCGGCAAGGACATCGGCGACGTGCGGGTGGCCTTCGCCGGCGCCGGTGCCGCCGGGTTCGCCACCGCGAAGTTTCTGCTCGCGCTCGGCGTCGCCCGCGAGCACCTGCTGCTCAGCGACGCGGAGGGTGTGGTCTACGCGGGCCGCGGCGACGGCAACTACCTGGAGGAGCTCGCCGCCGACACGCCGGCGCGCACGCTCGCGGACGCCGTCGAGGGCGCCGACGTGTTCATCGGCGTGTCCGCCGGCGGGGGTGCTGCGGCCGGCGATGCTGCGGTCGATGGCGCGCGACCCGATCGTGTTCGCGCTCGCGAACCCGACCCCGGAGATCGACCCGGCCGTCGCCCGCCAGACGCGGCCGGACGCCGTCCTGGCAACCGGGCGCAGCGACCACCCGAACCAGGTGAACAACGTGCTGGCCTTCCCGTACCTGTTCCGCGGCGCGCTCGACGTACGCGCCCGCGAGGTCAACCAGGCGATGAAGCTCGCGGCCAGCGAGGCGATCGCCGCGCTCGCCAGGGAGCCGGTGACCACCGAAGCCGGCTACGACGGCGCCGGCCTGACCTTCGGGCGCGGCTACCTCATCCCGAAGCCGTTCGACCGCCGGCTGCTGCCGGCCGTCGCCGGCGCGGTCGCCGAGGCAGCGCTGCGCAGCGGCGTCGCCCGCGTCGGCCTGCATCTCGGGGAGTACCGCGAGGGCCTGCGGCGCCTCGCGCACCTGTAGCTGCCGCCGCTCTGCCCCGTACCGTTGCGTGGACTTTCGGCGCCGATAGCTGCGCTCAGGGTCCACGCGAGGGGGGCGGTATCCTCCGCGCGCTGTACGACGGCGGAGGTGGCGGTGGACGACTCGCCGGTCGGGTGGACGGACGAGATCGACGAGATCCTCGGCGGCGACCTGGTGGTCGCCGTCGGCATGCCGACCCCGATGGGCGGCGTCGCGCTCGCCAGCGTGACCCCCATCGGCCTGCGGGACCGCGACGCCGGCACGGTCGGCTTCACATCCTCGCTGGGGTTCGGCCGCAAACTCGAGCGCATCGCCGCGGACCCGCGCACCACCTCACAACGAGCCTGCCGCAACCCTGACTCGCGACTGCGGCGATGACGGCGTCCCATTGTCGCGGTACAGGCTGGGACCCGACGCGCGCGATTCGCGCACCGCCCGCTGGGGAGCAGCGCTATGGGCGAACAGCCGTCACCGGAAGGCTCACGCCACCGACTCGATTTTGATCGTGCGGTCCAAGGACGAACTCAGCGGTCCGCCCGAGTACCAGGCGAGTCGGTCGGGGCCTCGTTCGTGACCTACCGAAGGCCTGCGCCGGAGGCCTTCCAAGCGAGGTCGGTCCCCGCGACGACACTGGAGCGTGCCGATGGCCAAGCGTCACCGTCGACGTGGCGAGCCGGTGGTGGTATGTCAATGCATCGGCTGGCCGGGCTCGGTCAGGCCGCTTTCGTATGCGAAGACCACAGCTTGTGCCCGGTCGCGCAGCCCGAGCTTGGCGAGCACGCGGGTCATGTGGGTCTTCACGGTCGCCTCGCTGAGATGCAGGGTCCCGGCGATCTCCAGGTTCGACATCCCGCGTGCGACGTGGCGCAAAACCTCGACCTCCCGATCGGTGAGGTGGTCGAGGACATCCGGAGCCCGTGCGCCCGGTTTTGGCCGGGCGACGAATTGCTCGAGCAGCCGTCGGGTGATCGCCGGCGCGACGAGGGCGTCCCCGCGCGCGACGACGCGCACGGCGTGGACCAGGTCAGCCGGTGCGACGTCCTTGAGCAGGAACCCGCTGGCGCCCGCCCGCACCGCCTCGTAGACGTACTCGTCGATGTCGAAGGTGGTGAGGATCAGGACCCGCGTGCCGAGTCCTCGGCGGGCCAGCTCGGCGGTGGCCTCGATGCCGTTCATCGTCGGCATGCGGATGTCCATGAGGACCACGTCGGGCGTTGTCGCGCGGCACTGCTGCACCGCGTGGACGCCGTTGTCCGCCTCGCCGACGACCTCGATGTCGTTCTGGGCCTCGAGGATCATGCGAAACCCGCCGCGGACCAGCGCCTGGTCGTCGGCCAGGAGGACTCGGATCATCCGGACTCGCCATCGACCGGGAGCAGCGCGTGCACCCGGAACCCGCCGGCGGGGGCGTGACCGAAGTCGAGCTCGCCGCCGTACAGCGCGACCCGCTCGCGCATCCCGGCAAGCCCATGGCCCCCGGCGCCGGGCCCGCCGTTCCCCCCTGCTCCGGGGACACCGTCGTCGATCACCTCGATGTCGACCGCGTCGGTCCCGTAGCGCACGCCCACGGACGCCGCCGAGGCGCGAGCGTGCTTGAGGGTGTTCGTCAGCGCCTCCTGCACCACCCGGAACGCCGAGAGGTCCACCGCGGCCGGCAGGGTGCGCGGCGTGCCGTCCACGGTCAGGCGCACGTCGACTCCCGACCGCCGCACGGAGTCGAGGAGGTGCTCGAGGTCCGCCAGGCCGGGCTGGGGGGTCAGGGGCTGGACGCCGCCGTCCTGTTCGCGGAGCAGCCCGAGGAGGCGGCGCAGGTCGAGCTGGGCCTGCCGTCCGGTCCGTCGGATCGACGCGGCCGCCTGGCGGGCCTTGTGGGGATCGCGGTCGAGGACCTCCTCCACGGCCCCGGCCTGGATCGTCATCACGCTCACCGAGTGGGCGATGATGTCGTGCAGCTCCCGGGCGATGCGGTCGCGCTCTTGGGTGACCGCCGCTCGCTCCCGCTCCGCCTGGGTCTGCTCGAGCTCCTGCGCGTGCAGGGCCAACGCCACGGCCTGGTCGGTGCGGCGGCGGACCATCCACCCGGCGAGCCAGGGGGTGCTCGGAACCACGAGTCCGAAGATCAGGTTCTCACCGCCCGGCCCGTGTGGCGCGAACGTCGCGATCCAGATCAGGACGACGCTGATCACCAGGCCCGCGATCGCTCTGGCCGGGGCGGCGTGGGCTGCGAGGGAGTACATCCCCAGCGCCAGCATCGGGATGACCACGATGAGCGAGTCGATCGGCGCGGCGATGACCGCGGAGGTCGTGACGATCCCGAAGCTCGCGAGGAACGCCGCGAAGGGAGCACGCCGTCGCCACGCCAGCGCTGCGCCGGCGAGCAGCATCGCCGGCGCCGCCAGCCACCGCTCGACGCCGGGCGCGGCCAGCACCTCGACGAGGCCGAACACGGCGAGGCCCGCTCCCATGGCGATGTCCGCCGCCGGGAGACGCGGTCCGCGCTCGCGAGTCGGTCGGTACATGGGATGAGCGTACGCCGCACCGGAGTCCTGACCATCAGCCCATCGGATGACGCCGGTCATCCGGAGGTCGCACGTCCCGGCCTGCGGTGCAAGCCGGAGGGTGACGCGGTCGCGACCCGAGGCGGACGCGCCGCCGGGCCGCCTGCGCGACCGTCGTGGCAGACACCGACCAGGAGGACGTCATGCTCGCTCGCCATCGCTCGACCATCGGCCTGTACGCCATCGTGGCCGCCGCCACGGGCGTCCTCATCGAACCTCTCCTCGCCGTCGCCTACTTCGACACCGTCGGCGGGGCCGAGCAGCTCGACGTCCCGACGGTCGCCGCGTGGGCCGTGCCCGCACGGGAGCTCTTCGGCGGGCTCGTCACCTGGGCGAGCGCCGACGTGGTCTACAACACCTACACGCTGATCATGGCGCTGATGTTCCCGGCGGTCATCGCGGTCGCCCTGGCCACCCGCGCCCAGCGGCCGGAGCTGCGGAAGCGCTCGGAGCGCGTCGGCTGGCGGATCGCGCTGACGGGCTACGGCCTGTTCGGCGCCGGCGTCCTGCTCGTGGCGGTCATGGTCATCAGCGCCGCGCCCGACGCGCTCGTCGACGCGGGTTTCATGGCCCTCATGATCCCCGGGATGCTGCTGAGCATGATCGGCTCGACGATCCTGGGCATCGTCTTCCTCCGCACCGGCCACCAGCCGCGGTTGACGGGATGGCTGCTCGCGTGCTCCTTGCCCCTGCTCATCGTCGGCAGCGCGGTGGTGGGCCACAACGGCTTCGGGATCCTCCCGCTCATGATCGCCTGGGCGGCCACGGGATCGCGCTGGCGCGCGGCTGACAACGCTCCCCCCATCGAGCCAGCAGGCCGACCGCTCACCCAGCACGGATGAGTCCAGGGGAAGGCCGCCGCGTGCTGTGGCCCGCGGCGAAGGTCCTCCCCTTCTCCTGCCTCACCCCGGGCCACCGCACGAGTCCGCCTCCACATCCAAACGCACAACAAGGAGAGACCATGTCCAACCGAACGCATCCTTCGCACGCCCGGGCGAGCCACCGCCGTCCTGCTGCTCTGCCTGCTCCTCGCCGGCTGCGGTGGAGAGCAGGAGACCGCCGCGGCCGGCAGTGCGGACGGCAACGGGGGGCCGACCGGACCCAGCGTTCGACAGGTCGAGGTCCAGGGCAGGGCACCGAGTACGAGTTCGTCGACCTCCCACCGGTGGCGTTCCCCGCCACCTACGAGATCGACTTCGTCAACACGGGCGAGGAGCCCCACGAGCTGTCGTTTGTCGAACTCAAGGCGGGCACCACGGCAAGCTCCGTCATCGAGGCCCAGGAGGCCGGCGAGGACCCGGCAACCCTGGTGGAGCAGTTCCTCGGCACGACGGGGGCGGTCGATCCCGGGTCGTCCGGCGCGGTCCAGATCACGCTCGAGGACGGGAAGTCGTACGGCTACGCCTGCCTGATCGAAGGACCGGACGGCAGGCCGCACGCCCTCGACGGCATGCTCGGTGAGATCAGCGCGACCACTTCGGCCCGCTGAGTCGCGGCACAGGACCACCAGGGCGCGGGCCGCCGTTTTGCAGCTGACCCGACGAACTCTCCGCGCTACCGCTGCAACCGCCACGTTCGTGCCTGGCGCGGATCCTGTGGTTCCTCGACCACCTCGATGAGATCCTCGGCATCGTGGCCGCTGCCGCTGGAAAGCGACCCCCCACCGGCCCTGAGTAGTCCTGCTTGGGACACCACGATGCTGCTCGACGGCACGCGCCGGCTCCTGGATATCCCCGGCTCCCGCATGG
>JACCXR010000306.1 GCA_013696915.1 Euzebyaceae bacterium | reverse complement strand
CACGATGGTCGCCGACGCGGCCGTGCCGAGCACCGCGCGGGTCTCCTCGGGCAGCCGGTCGCGCTCCACCAGGACGATCGGACGCGCCTGCGCGGCGGCCAGCCCGGACACCGCGACGGCGTCCGGCCAGCCGCGTGCCGGGTCGGCGTGGCCGCCCTCGACGACGTAGACCGCGTCGCCGTCGAGACGCCCCGCGATCAGGGCGGCGGTCTCGAACCGGTTGGCGCCGCCGATGCGGACGACGTCGTCGACCCCCGACGCCTCGAGGTCGGCCACCACCCGGGCCGACAGCGCGGTCTCGCTGCCCAGCACGTAGGCCGTCTCCGCCCCCAGCCGGGCGACCTCCTCGGCCGCAGCGAGGTGCAGCGCCGACCCGCCGGTCAGCAGCAGCGGCGCGTCCAGTTGCGCGGCCAGCGGCGCGCCGGCCAGGGCGTCCGGGTAGTCGTCGGCACGTGCGACGACGACCGCGTCCGCCGACGGCCGGGTCGCGCGCGAGATCTCGACGGCCGTCTCGACACGGGTGGGCCCGGCCAGCCGCTCGACCTGGTCGGCCGCCTCGATCACGACGCCGTCCAGCTCGGCGCCAGGATCGAGCTCCACGGTGAGGGTGCCCCGGTAGCTCGTGAACGAGCCGGGTGCGCACTCGCGGACGATGATCTCGACCGCACCGGATGGCAGGCCGGAGAAGTGGACCTCACCGGTCGGACCGGTCATGCCGGACACCACCGGGACCGCCGACCCCCGAGGTCGCGCGTCGAGGCAGACGTCGGGCACCGGTGGACCGCCGTCGCGCTCGCGGACCACGCCGATCACGGTCGCCCCCTCGGCCGTGACGGTCGCGTCGATGTCGTCGGTGACCGTCCCGCTTGCGACGACCACGGCCGCCGCGTCCTCGAACCGGTCGGCCCCGCCGTGCCACACCGGCGCGTACCCGGTCAACTCGCTGCAGCCGTCGGAGAAGAGGACGCGGTAGGAGCCCGCGGCCAGCCCGGTCAGTTGATATCCGCCCGCGACGCCCTCCCCGGCCTCCGGGTCGCCGGGGTGCGTCTCCGACTCCGCCACGACCCACCCCTCGGCGTCCACGGCCCGCACGCAGGCCCAGCCGACGGCCGCGCCCGCCGCATCCGTCAGGAAACCGGTGACGGCTCCTCCGCGCTGCAGTGTGATCTCCACCCCGCCGCGCTCCTCGCCGGCGGCGATTGCGACCGACTCCGCATCGCCGGCGCGGTCGCCGCCGAACCAGGCCGGCGCCCAGCCCACGTCGTCGACCTCGGGGCCGATCAGCCCGCCGCCGCAGCCGGCCACCCGCACCCGATAGTCGCCGGCCGGCAGCGCCTCGATGCGCCACGTCCCGTCCTCCGCGGTCATGCCGAGGTCGCCGACGAAGCCGCTGGACACGGCAGCCCCGTGCTCGTCGTAGAGCTCCACGCAGACGAAGGCGACCGGACGGCCGTCCGGATCGGTGACGCGGCCGGCCAGCGTGGCGCCGGGCTGCAGCGCGGCGTCGACGCCCTCCCGGATGCGGGCACGGTCCACCGTGACGACGTCGGCGGCGACGGCGGTGGTGCGCTCGCGCCACCACGCCTGCGCGTACCGGTCCGCCGTGCTCTGCGGCAGGAAGCGGACCCGGTAGTCGCCGGCCGGCAGGTGCGCGAAGGCGTAGGTGCCGTCCGCGGCGGTCCGGACCGTGCCGAGCCGGAAGTCGGAGATCTCGCCCACGAGCGGCTCGGCGAAGACGTCGACGTCGGCAAGGGCGGATCCGGTGACCGCGTCGGTCACGCGGCCGCGCAGGCCGCCCGACATGGTCAGCGCCGCGTCGATGCCGTCGAGCTCAGTCCCCGCGGGCAGGTCGATGTCGGTCCCGCTGAAGATGTCCTGCGCGTCGTCGTAGGCCTCGTACGTGTAGCGGAAGGGCCGGTCGGAGACGTCGTCGAAGGTGACGCGGTAGTCGTCGTTCGGCTGGAGGTCGCCGATCCGGTACCGCCCGTCGGCCTGCGTGGTCGCCGACGCCACCCCGACCCACCCGCCGTCCTCCTCGCCGGCCTCCCCGCTCGGGATCCACGCGAGCGCGCTGATGCCCGCCAAGGGCTCACCGGTCGTGTCGTCGGTGACCCGCCCGCCCAGCGCCGAGGTCCCGCCGACCTGGGCCGCCGCGGGCCCCATCGACGCCCCGACCGCCAGCACCGTGAAGAACACCGCTGCCCACCCGTGTCGGGCTCCTCGACGTCCGCCCATGTCCGCCCCCCTGGTTGTCGTGATTCTGATCTCACACGCACACTGCGGTCAACAGGTTCACCTCCCGGACCGGTCGCGGGCGTCAGCGCGCTGTCGTGTTGCGCCGACGCGAGTGGCTACCCTCTCGCCGTGGTCGTCGATCGTGTGGCCCTCGTCGAACGCAACCTCGACCGCGCCCTCGCCCAGGCCGAGGCCCCGGCCGCGCGCCTGCCCCCGGACGCCCCGCTGTCGGAGCGGACGACCCTGACGGCCCGGCAGGCGGTGGACCTGTTCACCGACCAGGTGCGCTCACGGGCGCTGGACGTCGTCGCGCGGGCGCTGAAGGCGCAGGGCGCCGGCTTCTACACCATCTCCAGCGCCGGACACGAGCAGAACGCCGTCGTCGGGGCGCAGCTGCGCACCACCGACCCTGCGTTCCTGCACTACCGCTCCGGCGGATTCATGATGGCCCGCTCCCGCCAGGCCCCCGGCGTCGACCCCGTCACCGACACGGTCCTGTCGCTGACCGCGTCGGCCGGCGACCCGATCGCGCAGGGCCGGCACAAGGTGTGGGGCAGCCGCCCGCTGTGGGTCCCTCCGCAGACCAGCACGATCGCCTCCCACCTGCCGAAGGCGATGGGCACCGCGTTCGCCCTCGACCGCGCCCGCCGCATCGGCGTCCCCGTCGACATCCCCCCCGACAGCATCGTGTGCTGCTCCTTCGGCGACGCCTCCGCCAACCACGCGACCGCGCTGGCGGGCATCAACGCCGCCCGCTACTCCCACCGCCGGGGCAGCCCGGTGCCGATCCTGTTCCTCTGCGAGGACAACGGCATCGGTATCTCGGTCGACACCCCGCGGCGGTGGATCTCCTCGAGCTTCTCGGGGCTTCCCCACCTGGAGTACGTCCACGCCGCCGGCGAGCTCGACGAGGTCTGGGAGACGGTCGCTCGGGCCGTGACCAACTGCCGCACGGCCCGCCGTCCGGTGTTCCTCCACCTCGACGTCGTCCGGCTGTGGGGCCACGCCGGCACGGACGTGGAGAGCGGCTACCGCACCGGCGACGAGATCGCGGCCGTCGAGGCGCGTGACCCCCTGGTCGTGAACGCCCGCCGGCTGGTCGCCACGGGCGCCGCCACCCCGGCGCAGCTCCGGGAGCTCGTCGCCGCCGTCCGCGCCGAGGTCGCCGAGGCCGCGGCCAAGGCTGCCGGCGGGCCCAAGCTTGCGA
>JACCXR010000240.1 GCA_013696915.1 Euzebyaceae bacterium | reverse complement strand
CCTTCCTGGTCGGCGTTCACCCGATCGTCGGCGCGCTCACCCTCACCGTGCTCGCCGGGCTCACGCTGTACCGCCTGCAGCGCGGCGGCCTCGGCGGGGACCTCGCGCTCGCGCTGATCTTCTACGGGGATGCCGCTCGGCATTCCTGTTCGCCTCGCGGTCGGAGAGCGGTCCGACCACCGTGCTCGGTCTGCTCTTCGGAAGCCCGCTCAACCTCTCGTGGGGACAGGTGTGGTGACGATCGCGGCGCTGGCCGCCGTGATCGTGCTCGTGGTGGCCGCGCTCTACGGACCCCTGGTCGCGATGGCCTTCGACGAGCCCGCGGCCCGGGTGTCCGGCGTCCCCACGGACGGGCTCGTGCTCGCGCTCACCATGCTGATCGCCCTCGTCGTGGTGGGCGGCATGTCGACCATCGACCCGCTGCTCGTGTCCGCGATGATGGTCGTGCCTGTCGCGGCCGCCGCCCAGGTCGCGAGCAGCTACCGGGGTACGCTGGTGGGAGCGTCGGCGATCGGGGCGTTCAGCGCCGTCACCGGCCTGCTGACCGCCTTCTACGCCGACCTGACCCCCGGCTCCACGATCGTCCTGACCGCGATCGGCGTCTACGGGCTGCTGAACGTGGTAAGGATGGCCGGCACCCGACTGGGAGCGAGGACGACGTGATGGCGACCGCGGCACCCTTGCAGGCGCCCGACGACGCGCTGCGAGGCGCCGGCCTGCGCGCGACCCGCCAGCGGCTGACCGTGCTGGAGTCGCTGCGGGAGCGCAACGACTCCGTCACCGCGCAGGACCTCCACATGGAGTTGCGGCAGGCCGGCGAGCCCGTCGGGCTCACGACCGTCTACAGGACGCTGACCTCACTGGCCGAGGCCGGGTTCCTCGACACCTTCAACCGCGACGGCGAGCAGGCGTTCCGTCTGTGCGGCAACACCCATCACCACCACCTCGTCTGCGAGACCTGCAACAAGGTCGAGGAGATCGGGGCCGACGAGGTCGAGCGCTGGGTGACGAAGATTGCCGCCCGCCACGGCTACCAGGTGACCGGTCACCGCGCCGACATCTTCGGCATCTGCGCGGGCTGTTCGGGGTAGCGCTCGCGCGGCTGCCGACGGCGCGTCCGCCGGCGACGGACGAACACAGGGCGCGGAGGCGAGCGGCGTGGAAGCGGACGGGAACGGTGAGGGCACCGAGGGGCTTCTCGGTGCGCTGCTGCGGCGATCCCACACCCTGCCGCCCGACGAGCTGGCGGCCGCCGTGGCCCTGGAATCGCGGGCCGCGGGCGCTGTCGGGGTCGTGATCTACCTCGCGGACTACGAGCAGGCGTACCTGGTGCCCCTGGCGGGGCGAGGCGTCCCGGCCCGCGAGCCGCTCGAGATCGAAGCGACCCTGGCCGGGCGCGCCTTCCGGCTGGTGGAGACCTTCGGGACGGCGGCAGACGACGGGCAGCGGCTGTGGGTTCCGATGCTCGACGGCACGGAGCGGGTCGGGGTGCTCGAGGTGCTGCTGCCGGCGGCTGGCGACCCGGCCCTTGCCGACGTCACCGGCCTGGCCGGACTGGTCGCCCAGCTGGTCGTCACGAAGGACCACTACGGCGACGTGTTCCAGCTGGCCCGCCGCCGGCGGCCCATGAGCCTCGCCGCCGAGATCCAGTGGGAACTGCTGCCGCCGCTCACCTGCAGCACCCCCGAGCTCGTTCTCAGCGGAATGCTGGAGCCCTGCTACGACATCGGCGGTGACACGTTCGACTACGCCCTGTCTGGGGATGTGGCACATCTGGCCATCATCGACGCGATGGGCCACGGGCTCCCGGCGACGCTGCTGTCGGGGCTCGCGGTCGGCAGCTACCGGCACAGCCGCCGGCACGACCTCGACCTCGTCGAGACCTACGCGGCGATGGACCAGGCGGTCGCGCAGCAGTTCGGTCCCGAGCGCTTCGTCACCGCCCAGCTGTGCCGCGTCGAGCGCTCGACCGGCCGGCTCCGGTGGGTCAACGCCGGACACCCGGCCCCGCTGCTCGTGCGCGGCGGCCGCGTGGTCCGCGTCCTGACGTGCGCGCCGTCGCTGCCCGTCGGCTTCGGCGGCGCCGTCACCGAGATCGCCGAGGAGGCCCTGGAACCCGGCGACCGCCTGCTGTTCTTCACCGACGGCGTCGTGGAGGCCCGGTCACCCGCCGGCGAGTTCTTCGGCGACCAGCGCCTGGAGGAACTGCTCACCAAGGCCGTCGCCGCGGGCCTTCCGGCGCCCGAGACGGTCCGGCGGCTCACCCGGGAGCTGCTCGCGCACCAGGGCGGCCGCCTCCAGGACGACGCGACGATGCTCCTGCTGCAGTGGGACGGCTCCGACGCGGACCCGGCGAGGGCCGGCGGTGCGTGACCGCCGGCCGGTCGGCGACCTGGCCGCGCTGCTGGGCCGGTGCTCGGCGGTGGCCGCCTTCACCGGCGCGGGCATCTCCACGGAGTCCGGCATCCCGGACTTCCGCTCGCCCGGCGGCGTCTGGACCCGCTACGACCCAAGGGACTTCACGTTCTCCAAGTACGTCGGCTCACGCGACGTGCGGCTGCGGGCCTGGGCCATGCGGCGCGAGTTCTGGGCCACCGAGCCGCGACCGAACGCCGCCCACCTCGCGCTCGCGCGCCTCGAGGCCGCCGGCCGCAGCATCGGAGTCGTCACGCAGAACATCGACGGCCTCCACCAGGCGGCCGGCTCGGCGACGGTCGCGGAGCTGCACGGCACCTCGCGGGAGGTGATGTGCATCGGCGCCGCCCCCCGCGTGGGCACACCCGACGGCTGCGGCTTCAGGGCCTCGACCCGCTGGGCGTTCGACCGGATCGACGGGGGGGAAGGCGACCCGGCCTGCCCGTCGTGCGGCGGCCTGGTCAAATCCGCGACGGTCAGCTTCGGCCAGAACCTGTTCCCCGGCGCGCTGGAGGCCGCCGTGGATCTCCTCGCGCGGGCCGACCTGGTGCTGGCGATCGGGTCGTCGCTGCAGGTCCATCCCGCCGCGGGCCTGCCGGCAGCCGCCGCCCGCCGCGGCGTGCCGCTCGTGATCCTCAACGACGAGCCGACCCCGCTCGACGTGCTCGCGACTCTGGTCGTGCGCGGCCGTGCCGGCGCGGTGCTCCCGCCGGCGGTCGACGGCGTGCTCGCCGGTCGACCCGTCGCGTGACCGCGACTCCAGGCTGCCGACGACCTACGTCCAGGCGGCGACCTACGTCCAGGCGGCGACCTTGGGGTGGTCCTTGCCCGACGGGCCCACCTTCGCGGCCCCACCGGGCGAGCCGAGGCCGGTCACGTCGTCGTTGAAGTACTCGGCGTTGACCGGCGTGAACTCTTTCCACTCGTCCGGGACGTCGTCCTCGTAGAAGATCGCTTCGACGGGACAGACGGGCTCACACGCGCCACAGTCGATGCACTCCTCGGGGTGGATGTACAACATCCGCTCCCCCTCGTAGATGCAGTCGACCGGGCACTCCTCGACGCACGCCTTGTCCTTCACGTCGATGCACGGTTCAGCGATCGTGTACGTCAACCGACGACCTCCTCGGGGTTCTCTATCGGGCAGCCTAGGGCGTGTTCGACACGGAACGGAAGTGTGGACCACCGTCGGCCGGTCGCAACCTCGCGTTCACCCGGGGTGCCTAGCGTTCGTGCCCGACATCGGCGGCTCGCATCGGGCACCATCCACGACGTCCGGTACCCGGAGCCCGCGTGTGACGAGGACGGTTGATGGACGAGGTCGAAGCCGAAGTTCGACGCGGGCTCTACGCCCGGTGGTCCGCCTGGCGACGTGGGCGCGGCAACCCCCGTGTGCGGGAGCGTGTGTCGGAGCGTGCGTCCGAGCGGGCGCCGGACGCGCCGCCCCGACCGCTGGCCGTCACCGACCCCGTCCCGACGTCGCTCGCCGAGCCGGAGCCCGCGGACGCCGAGGTCGACTGTTCGGCGGTGCCCGAC
>JACCXR010000259.1 GCA_013696915.1 Euzebyaceae bacterium | reverse complement strand
TCGCCGTGGTTCACCACCGCCGAGGGCCTCCCGGCGGTCAACCCGCTCGGCAACCTCATCGGCGCCGTCATCATGTTCGGGGTGCTCGGCTTCCTGCCGGCCTTCGTCCTCTGCAAGGTGCTCGACCGCTTCGGGCTGCTGCGAGTCCCGCGTGCGGTCGAGCTGGCGGGCCTCGACACCCACGACTACGGGGACGCCTACCCGTACTTCCAGGAGCACGAGACCCCGTTCGAGACCATCGAGCGGGCGGCGGCAATCGAAGACGGCGTCGCCACACTGCCCGGCAGCATCGCCACCGAGGACGCATCACGGAGGGACGCATGAACACCGGCCTCGACTCGTTCAGCAACCCGGAGGACATCGGCGCGCTCTACCCCTTCGTCGGCATCGAGGTGGCGCTGGTCGTCATCGCCTTCGCGCTGTGGATCGCGTGGCACGTGGCGCAGACGAAGGAGGAGAACCGCGAGTACGTCAAGGCGCTGGAGCTTTACGAGCAGATCGGGCTCGAACGGGCCATGCGCCACGGCGGCGGGGCCCACATCGACCATGGCGAGCCCGCCGTGCGGACCGGCGCCGGAGGGCCAGGCACGACGGGCCGGGCCGAGCCCGCGCCGCCGCCGCGAGGAGACGGCACGGGGGTCGGGGGCGCCTAGCGCCCCCAGTCTCACCCACCGTGCGGGCCGCTTCCCCGGAAGGGGGGTCAGTCGAGGTCGTCCAAGGGCGTGCGCGCCATGTACTCCGCCAGGCTGTCGAGATCAGGGTCGTCGCCGAGCGGAGCCAGGATGGCCGCGTCGCGCGCGGCGATCTCCCGCCGTCTCTCTTTGGCGACCGCCCTGGCGACGACAACCGCCCGGCTGGTGGCATCACCACGGTCGATGAGCTGATCGATGAAGTCCACGAGGTCATCCGGGAGCCGGACCGCGATCTGCTTGCTCATACCAGCATGGTGCCACTTCGGGATCATCTGGATGCCGCACGGGCTGCAAGGGCGCGGTCCCAGAACCGGTCGAAGAGCCGGTGAGCCGCAGCCCTTGCCCGCGCCGCTCGTCTCCTGGTCTCGGCGTTCAGCGCGTCCACGCTCCCCCCCGCGCCCGCGATGACGTCCGCGTAGGTGCGCGCCCAGCTGGCGACGCTTGACACCGTCGCCTCGGGGTGGAACTGCACTCCGAGGTGCGGACCGTGCACGAACGCCTGCGCGGCCTGGGGGGTGCGAGCGATCTGGACGGCGCCCGGCGGGGTGATGAACGCGTCGAAGTGCCACGTGAGCCACGGGCCCGGCTCGATCAGCGCCGGCTCAGTCGTCTCCACCGCCGCCCAACCGATCTCGGGGCGTTCCATCCTCCGGACCTCGCCGCCGAGCGTCCGCGCGAGCATCTGCGCGCCGAAGCAGACGCCCAGAACCGGGACGTCCCGCTCCACCGCTTCCTTCAGCAGCGCGCGCTCAGCCTCGCCGTAGGAGAGGGTGTCGTCGTAGGCGGCGTCGGAGGAGCCGAGCGCCACCACGAAGTCGAAGTCGCAGGGGTCGGGGAACGCCCCGGCGGCTGGCGCGTGGATGACGACGTCGGCTCCGCGCTCGACCGCTCGGTCGCCGAGGTAGCCGGGATGGGCGTCGGCCTGATGCTCGATGAAGAGCCCACGCGGAGGCGACGGATCTATGGACGCGCCGCTCACGCGGTCAGGATCTGGGCTCAGCTCCAAGGGAAGGGAGACGTGCTCGTCGGGTGCAGCGCGCCCGTGGAGTACCGCGAGAGGCGGAACGGCTCAAGGAGGTCGCTGCGGTCGCCCAGCAGCTCGCCGGCGACCAACGCGCCGACGCCGATCATCTTGTACCCGTGGTTCGAGTCGGCGATGACGTAGGCGTTCTCGCGGAGCGCATCGAAGATCGGGAAGCTGTCGGGCGTGAAGCAGCCGATGCCCCCCGACGGCTCCGGCGACATGAGGTGACCCTGGCCCTGCAGCCGCTTGTGGCAATGGGCCAGAGCGGAGCTCCATATCCGGCGGAACTCGCCGCCCACGACGAAGTCCGGACTGTCGGGGCCGTAGGGGTCGACCGCGACCTCGCCCGCGGGACGCGGCACCACCTGCGGGACGGCCCCGCCCTGCACCCCTCCGAAGTAGGGGTCTGGCTTGTAGTAGATGCCCCAGAGCTGGTCGGTGATGAGCGAGCCGTCGGTGTCGTCGTGCAGCGGCGCGTCGCTGTCGACGTGGACGACGGGCGGCGGCTGGTCCTCGTCGTCCACCAGGAGCCCGGGGTCGACGCGCAGGGTGCCCTCCTGCAGCGCCCAGTAGGTCCACATCGGCTGGTCGGCGCGGACACCGCCGTTCGGGGCGTGGACGTCGATGCGCTCGGGCAGCTCGAGCATGCGCCAGAGGTCGCGGATCCACGGGCCGACGGCGACGACGAGCTGTTCGCAGGCGATGGAGCCCTGGTCCGTCTCCACGGCGGTGACCGCGCCGCGTTCGACGGTCATGCCCGTGACGGTCACGCCGGTGCGGATCTCGACCCCCTCGCTCCGGGCCTTGTCGGCGAGGCCGTCCATCGAGGCGCGGTTGTTGGCGAAACCTCCGCGGAGCTCGTGCAGGACGGTCGTGATGCCCTGGGCCTGCCAGTCGGAGAACAGCGCCTTCATGTAGCGCCGGCAATCCGCCTCGCCCTGGATCAGCCGCGACGGGTAGCCGATCGCCTGCTGCTCCTGGGCGATCTTGACCACACCCGCCTCCATGACGTCGGGCGCTGCCTGGAGGTAGCCGACGCCCGAGTAGGCGAACGCCTCGGGGTCGGACTCCCAGATCTCCACGGAGTGGGCCATGAGCGATCGCATGGCCGGCTGGAAGTAGTTGTTGCGGATCACCCCGCAGGCGATCCCCGACGCGCCGGCGCCCACGTGGGCCTTGTCGATGACGAGAATGTCACTGCCGTCCCCGGCGCCCCGCGCCTTGAGCTGGCCTGCGAGGTGCCAGGCGGTCGACAGCCCGTGGACACCGGCGCCAACGACGAGGTAGCGGATTGACGAGCGTGACATGGCGGGTTCCTTACGGCAGGGCGACGATCGCTGGCGGAGCGGCCCGGTCAGGCGGGCCTGGGGGCGGCTGACGCCGAGAACTCGTCCCTCCTCCTGCCGTCACCGAGGAACGTCGACATGGAGTCGTCCATCTCGTCCCACCACGCCTCGTGGTGCAGGGGCGCCATCGTGCCCGTGCAGGGCGAGGCGAACGCACGGTCGCGGTAGCCGATGATGCTCTCCTCCTTGTGGTGCTCCCACGCCTTGAACGCGTCGCGGGTCAGCTGGACGTCGAAGGCGGGGTAGTCCACCTCCTTGAGGAGCTCCTCCATGTGGTCGGCCTGGAAGTCGATCTGCTCGAGGGGATCGGCCAGCTCCGCCTCCCGGGCCCGCCACGCGGCGATGTCCTCCTCCATCTCCTCGCGGGGCGGCAGGAAGATGCGGCCCAGGACGTGATCGCGGGCGTACCAGGCCTCCGCGTCGAACAGCGTGAAGGTGTAGTACTGGTCCTGCATCCCCAGGTAGGCCAACCGCGGGTTGTCGAGCCAGAAGACGCCCTTGTAGAGGTTCGGCGGGTAGAGCACGTTCGTGGTGCGCAGGCGCAGGCTGTCCTCGATGTAGGGGAAGTAGTGCTGGTAGCCGGTGCACAGGACGATCACGTCGACGTCCCTGGTGGTCCCGTCGGCGAAGTGCGCGGTCCTGCCGTCGACCTCGCGCAGCAGGGGGACCTCCTCGATCCCGTCTGGCCACTCAAAGCCCATCGGCGCGGTGCGATAGGAGATCGTCACCGACTCGGCGCCGTACTTCCGGGACTGCAGGGCGATGTCCTCCGCCGAGTAGCTGCTGCCCAGCACCAGGAGACGCTTGCCCGTGAACTCCTGGGCATCGCGGACGTCATGAGAGTGCATGATGCGGCCGGGGAACTGCCTGAAGCCGTCGTAGGCCGGCGTGTTGGGCACGGAGAAGTGGCCGCTCGCGACGATGACGTGGTCGAACTCCTCGGTCCGGGTGTCCCGGTCGTTGAGGCGCTCGACGGTGACGCGGAAGGTCCCCCGCTCCTCTTCGAAGCTGACCCATCGGACGGCGGTGCTGAACTGGATGAAGCGCCGGACGTCGCTCTTGGCGGCCCGCCCGGTGATGTAGTCGAACAGCGCCTCGCGCGGGGGGAAGGAGGGGATCGGTCTGCCGAAGTGGTCCTCGAAGGTGTAGTCGGCGAACTCGAGGCACTCCTTGGGGCCGTTCGACCACAAGTAGCGGTACATGCTGCTGTGGACCAGCTCCCCGTACTCGTCGGTCCCGGTGCGCCAGGTGTAGTTCCACAGGCCGCCCCAGTCGCTCTGCTTCTCGAAGCACACGAGCTCTGGGACGTCCGCGCCCTTCTTGCGCGCCTCGCAGAACGCGTGCAGCTGCGCGAGGCCGCTCGGTCCCGCGCCGATGATCGCCACCCGTGATGCCATGTGCTTCCTCCTTGGCTGTTTGTTGAGCGTTGCGGTCAGGAGCGGGGTCGCTCCTTGCCGGGGTCGTAGAACGGGAAGGAGACGACGGTCGCCGGGATGCGCTTGGAGTGCCCGTCGAGCTTGCCGACCTCCACCGCGGTGCCCGGCTCAGCGAACTGCACGGCCATGCGGCACAGCGCGACGTTCTTGCGCAGCACCGGCGATCGCGTCCCGCTCGTCACCACCCCCACCTGCTGGCGACCGACGTGGACGCAGTCGCCGTGGCCAGCGGTCTCGTTGCCCGCCAGCTCGAGCCCGACGAGCGTGCGCTGCGGGCTCGCCTTGCGCGCCTGGAGGGCCTGGCGGCCGGAGAAGTCGTCCTCTTTGGACTTCAGCGGCACGGTGAACGCGATGCCGGCCTCGAAGGGGTCGATCTGGTCGTCGAACTCATAGCCGGCGAACACGAGGCCGGACTCGATGCGGAGCATGTCGAGCGCCTCCAGCCCCAGGGGCGTCAGGCCGTGCGGCTCGCCCGCCTCCCACACGGCGTCCCAGACCGCCACCGCGTCGTCGGGGTGGCACCACAGCTCGTAGCCGAGTTCGCCCGAGTAGCCCGTCCGAGACACGATCACCGCGATGCCGTCGTGCCCGCCCAGCCGGCCCACGACGAACCGGAACCAGGACAGGTCAACCAAGTCGGGACGGTCGGGCGCGGTCCAGACGATGCCGGCGAGGAGGTCCCGGCTGGCCGGCCCCTGGACCGCGATGTTGTGCAGCTGGTCGGTGGAGTCCTTGACCCAGACCCGCCGCAGCCCGCGCTGCTCGGCCTGCTCGCGCAGCCACACACCGTCGTAGTCGTCGCCCCCGACGAAGCGGAAGTTGTCCTCGCCCATGCGGAACACCGTCGCGTCGTCGATCATGCCGCCCGTGGAGTTGCACACGGCCGTGTAGGAGACCTGGCCCACGGACAGCTTCCGGACATTGCGGGTCACCGCCCACTGCAGGAGCGCCTCGGCGTCGGGCCCCAGGACCTCGAACTTGCGCAGGGGGGACAGGTCCATCACGGCCACCCGCTCCCGGCACGCCCAGTACTCCGCGATCGCCCCGTGGTCGTCGTAGACCGCGGGGAGCCAGTACCCCCGGTACTCCACCATGGTGCTGCTGCGCTGGCTGGTCCGAGGATGGAAGCCGGTCCGCTTCGTCAGCCTCGGTTGCGCGTCCGGGGTGACCCGGTGGGCCACGGCGACGGAGAACGGGCGCTCGCCCGCGTACACGCGCACATGGATGTCCGTGGGGTTCCATGCGTTCGAGGGGTCGATGTCGTCCGGGCACGCCGAGGACGCGCACACGAGGTCGGTCAGGGCGCGCACGAGCACGTAGTCCCCTGGTCGGGACCACGGCTCGTCGAGGACCATCACGTGGTCGTCGTCGAAGGCGGTGTTGTAGAAGAAGTTGAGCGCGGGCCAACCCCGACGCCGCTCGATCGCGTAGCGCTCGAGCCGGGCGTTGAAGTTGTCGCTGCAGTTGGTGTGCCCGGGGTAGCCCATGTCCTCGTAGTACTTCGCGTTGCACGCCAGGGCGAAGGTGTCGTGGCGTCCCACCGTGTCGCGGACCACCTCGCACAGGGGCTGCATGTCCTGGTCGTAGAACTTGCCGTGCAACCCCGGCACGGGGTGCGCGTTGCCCATGAGCGTCCGCGTGGTGGTGGCGTCCAGGCCTCGCTGGATGCCGTCGGAGAGCTGGCGGCGATGGAAAGCCAGGAAGTCGGAGCACTGCCGGCCCTCGACATCGATGATCTGGATGTACTGGCCTTCGGAGACCTCGTAATCGCGGGCCGTGGCGCGATCGATCCGCAGATCGAGGATGGGCTCGGCCAGCGGAGGGGGCAGCTCGATCTCCCGCCGCGGGCGCGGCGAGGCCCTGGACACGTGGAGCCGCAGCTCCGAGGGGGGATCCTGCTCGTCGACCGCCATGCGCCCGCCCGGGGCCGCGACGACGCAGACCGCCTCGCGCGTCGCGGTGAAGGTCGCCGACGCGCCGGCGACCGACCACTCGCCGAACAGGTGGGCGGCCCGCGCGTCGTGGGGGTCGAGGCCACGCGCGGCGAGGGCGGCGAGGACCGCTTCGCCGTCATCGCCCGCGTGCAGCGTCAGGTTCTGGAGCACCGTGGCCGGCCCGTCGGGCTGCACGTCGAGGGCGCCGAACCCCTCGCCACCGGACACCGCCAGGACCGTGAGCTCCGCCTGCTGACGGCCCTGCGGATCGATGACCGTAAGGACGTCGCCGCCGGTGACCGCGACGACCGTGGCGCCACCGGGTCGGACCCAGTAGCGCTCGAGCGCAGGGTCCGGCGGAAGCAAGCCCGGGACGATCAGCGAGGCATGGTCGGCGGAGATGGCCATGGACGCCGGCTCAGAGCTTCTTCACGAAGGTGCGTGCGTGGTAGAGGGCCCACAGCGGCAGGCCGACCAGCAGCACCACCGCGAGGTACGGGCCCGCGTCGTATGCCCAGAACTCGCTCATGCGTTCACCCCTGTCATCAGGCCGGACTGCGCCATGCGCTCCCGGCCGAAGTCGGTGAGCCGGAATTTGAACAGGATCTTCTCCTTGCCGAAGGACTTGTCAGGGTCGACGGTCGTCTCGACCTCGTCGATCAGCCCGCCGGAGAACAGGTCGGTGAGCAGGAGGCGGATCGTCCCGTGCCAGTAGGCCCCGGCGAGTCCGTAGTCGCGCATCACCGCGCCGGCGATCTCGTGATCCCACAGCTCGCCCCGCTCGGCGAGCATCTGGAGCATGTAGCCCTTGAAGTGCAGGGCCGTGCCGGTCGTTGTCATCGCTGCCCCCCGGTCCGCGCGGCGCCGGTCGCCGTTTTCGCGGCGGGGACCGCCCGGATGACTTCCAGCACGTCGCGCTTCTCGGTGTACATGATGAAGCTCCCGACGACCGCGAGCAGCCCTCCGAGCAGGAAGTTGGCCGCGGGGAGCTCCAGGGTGAAGATGGTCAGCCAGATGACGGCGAACGGGCCGTAGAGCGCCGCGATGGCCTGGCCGCGGCCGACCCCGATGAGGGGGAAGGACTTGTACCAGGCGACGTAGCAGAACCCGAACGTCAGGCCCATGAGCCCGAGCCACAGGAGGTTGATCGGGTTGCTCAGCGCGTCCGCGAAGACCCCGGCGACGCGCTCGCCGTTCACGAGGAGCAGGACGGGGGTGACGAGCACCACCCAGTAGAAGACCTCGGCGGTGAACCGGATGGTCAGCCCCACGTCGGGGTCGCTGACGTCGAGCGCGCGCCCGGCGATCGCCCCTTCCAGGCCCCACCCGAACATCGCCATGGCCCCGCCGAGGTAGCCGAGCCATGCGCCGTCCCCCGCGCCGGTCATCTCCGCGAGGATGCCGGGGGCGAAGATCACCACGCCACCCAGGACGACCACGCCGATCCCCATGGCCGCCCGGCGGGTGATGTTCTCGTGGTACCAGACCTTCGCCGCGATCGACCCCACGATCGGGTACAGCAGCGCCGCGACGGCACCGAACGCGGCCCCCAGGTAGCCGATCGCGAGGAAGGTGCCGAAGATCGCCACGGGACCGCCGCAGACCGCGCCACCGGCGAACCACCGGGAGATCTTGACCTGTCTCATGGTCCGCTGGTACTCGCCCATCTTCCCCAGCGTGGCGACCCAGACGAACATCGCCAGCAGCACCGCCACCGCGTTCAGGGTCGTGATGACCGCCGCCGCCAGCAGGAAGTCACCCGTGGTCTCGAGCATCGTGGCGAAGGGGGCCTCGAAGTAGATCGCCTCGCCGGGCACGTACCACGCACCCCACAGGACCGCGCACCACAACGCCCAGATGAACCCCCACCGCACCTGCTGATTCCGGTAGTCGTCGCGAAGCGCCTTCACCCGTTGCGGATCGATCTGCACCGTCATGAGGTTCCCTTCTCATCGCCGTCCAGATATCTCCCTGTCGGTGCGGTCCAGCCCTCCATCTCGGGTGGCGTCCAGTCGGTGCCGACGATGGAGGACCCGCCCCGCCAAGGTCCCAGCTCCGGCTGGGGGAACTTCGCGTGCTTGTGCTTCAGCCAGATGCCGTAGGAGTTGCCCTCCTGCAGGTGCTTGATCAGCACTTTGCGGGCGTACTCGTCCTCTCGGCCATGGGGGATGTCGAAGTAGATCTTGAGGAACGCGTTGGTGTAGCGGTCGAAGACCGAAGGGATCCCGTCCTCCTCCAGCAGGTGGATGTCCTCCAGCCAGTTGAGGTCATGACCTGGCGTGGCGGCGACCAGGTCGACGTCATCGACCAGCGAGCGGTCGTGCTGATAGGGGAAGGTCTTCCCCGTCAGCTCCTCGGTGTCGATGCCGACCCGTGTGGTCAGGTGCCCTTCGGACATCTACGCGCTCCCCTCATCGGTCAGGTGCTTGGATACCAGGGACTTGATCTCCGCCAGCGTCCGCGCCTCGGTGACGCCCGGGATGTAGTCGGTGCCCGCCAGTGGCACGCGGGCCATGGCCGCCGCTTCCGTCGTCAGCGCGCACAGGTCCTCGGGTTCGAGGCTGTGGACGTTGGTCTTGCCGCACGCCCGGGCGAGCATCTGGACCTCCATCGTGAGCGTGTGGAGGAAGTTGTAGACCCGCTCCGCGGCGGAGTCGACCTCGAGGCGCTTGCGCAGTTCGGGATCCTGGGTGGTGATGCCGACCGGGCACCGACCGGTGTGGCAGTGGTAGCACTGGCCGGCTGGCACGCCGATCGTGCCTTCGTAGTCGGTGACCCCCGGGATCTCCTTGTTGCAGTTGAGCGCCATGAGCGCGGAGTGCCCGATGGCGACCGCCTTCGCGCCCAGCGCCAAGCACTTGGCGATGTCGCCTCCGTTGCGGATGCCACCGGCGACGACGAGATCGATCTCGTCGGACAGGCCGACGTCCTCCAACGCCCGCCGCGCCTCGGGGATAGCGGACATCAGGGGGATGCCGGTCTCCTCGGTGGCGATGTGGGGACCCGCGCCGGTGCCGCCCTCCGCCCCGTCGAGGTAGATGATGTCGGGGGCGCACTTGGCCGCCATGCGCACGTCGTCGTAGACGCGGGCCGCTCCGAGCTTGAGCTGGATCGGGACCTGGTAGTCGGTGGCCTCGCGCACCTCCTGGATCTTCAGCGACAGATCGTCGGGACCGAGCCAGTCCGGGTGGCGTGCCGGGCTGCGCTGATCGATCCCGGGTGGGAGCGACCGCATCTCGGCGACCTGCTCGGTCACCTTCTGCCCCATGAGGTGACCGCCGAGGCCGACCTTGCAGCCCTGGCCGATGAAGAACTCCACCGCGTCGGCCAGCATGAGGTGGTGCGGGTTGAAGCCGTAACGGCTCTGGATGATCTGGTAATACCACTTCGTCGACAGGTCACGTTCCGGGGGGATCATCCCCCCTTCGCCGGAGCAGGTCGCGGTGCCGGCCATGGAGGCGCCCTTGGCGAGCGCCATCTTCGCCTCGAGGGACAGGGCGCCGAAGCTCATACCGGTGATGTAGACGGGGATGTCGAGCTCGATCGGCTTCCTCGCGAAGCGAGCCCCCAGCACGGTCTTCGTGACGCACTTCTCCCGGTACCCCTCGATGACGAACCGCGTGAGCGTGCCCGGTAGGAACATCAGCTGGTCCCAGTGCGGCATCGGCTTGAACATCGAGAAGCCGCGCATCCGGTAGCGCCCGAGCTCGGCCTTCATGTGGATGTCGTCGATGACCGCGGGCGTGAAGATGGGGCTCTGGCCGAGGACTCCTTTGCGGGAGAGTTCGTGGGATTCCTGCGCCATGAAGTGCTCCGTGTCTACAGGACGAGCTTGCGCTCGTTCGCCTCGAGGTTGTCGTAGTTCCACAGCTTCTTTCCGCACACGAACTTCGTGAACGAGCTCGGCCGCTCGAGCCCGTAGATGCCGAACTTGCGGTCGAGCATCTCCTCGTCGTCCTCGCTCATCTCGCCCTCGACGCAGTCGACCCCGAGGGAGGCGACGGTGCCCGCGACGTAGATGGCGCCGTCGTACATCGAGTCACCGAGGCCATGGCCGGCGTCGCCGCAGATGATCTGGCGACCGCGCTGCATCATGAAGCCGGTGCTCGAGCCGGCGTTGCCACCGATGAGGATGGTCCCGCCCTTCTGGTCGATCCCGGTCCGAGCCCCCACGTCCCCGTGGACGACGAGGTCGCCGCCGCGGAGGGCGGCTCCGGTGAGCGACCCGGCGTTCTTCCGGATCACCACCACGCCGGCCATGATGTTCTCGGCGCATGACCAGCCCACGCGGCCGGTGATCTCGATCTCCGGGCCGTCGATGAGGCCGCAGGCGAAGTAGCCGAGGCTGCCCTCGAAGCGGATCCGACAGCGGGTGAGGATGCCGACGCCCAGCGAGTGCTTCGCCGCGGGGTTCGCCACCGTGATGTCGTCGATGCCCTCCTCGTACGCCAGACGGCGGATCTCCAGGTTGATCTGCCGGGTGGACAGGCCCTCCGCGTCGAAGCGGGCCCTGCCGTCGGCGACCTCCGCGATCCTCGGAGCATCCGCGTCCGGCTCGGCGAGCCCTCTGACGTCGTAGCGGGCGGGTCGGTTCACCTGCTCCACACCAGCACCTCCCGCTCGTAGGGATCGTAGGTGTCGATCTCCTCGCGGAGGACCGCGCGGATCGCGGTCTCCTCGGAGGCCATCACCACCAGTTCCTCGCTTTCGAACAGCACCAGGGGCTTGGCGGCCATCTCGTCCTTGGCGACGCCCAGGCTGTCCTCGGTCACCACGAGGTAGGTGAACACCCCGTCGAGGTCATCGAGGCTCTGCTTCATCGCCGTCTCCAGCGCGACGCCGTCGGCCAGCTTCTCGGCGATGTAGACCGCGATGATCTCGGAATCGCACTCCGACTGGAACCGGTGGCCGCTGCGTTCCAGGCGTCGACGCCAATGGTGGTAGTTGGTCAGCTGCCCGTTGTGGACCACCGCAACGTCGGAGAACGGGTAGGCCCAGTAGGGATGGGCGCCGGCGATGTCGACGTCGGACTCCGTCGCCATGCGCACGTGCCCGATGGCGTGGGTGCCGCGGAAGCGGTCGAGCCGGTACTGCTCCGCCACCGTCTCGGCGTCGCCCAGGTCCTTCACGATCTCCAGCGAGTGCCCCAGGGACAGGATCTCGCACCCTGGCACGTCCTCAACGTAGTCGGCCAGCGCCTTCAGGTCCCCGTCGTAGCGGAACGTCGCGCGGTAGGCGTACTCGCGCTCGCCCTCGACACGGTCGACCGACGCCCCGACCTTCGACAGGCGCCCCTCCACCTCGTGACGGTGGCGCTCGAGGCGCTCGGTCCACTCGAAGTCGCGCACGTCGTTGGGGTCGGCGAGCTTGAATCGCATGACGACGAGATCCGACGGCGGGCCGTACAGAGCGAACCCGGTGGAGTCGGGCCCCCGATGCCGCATCGACTGCAGCATCCGGGTCATCTCCGACCCGATGTCCGCCTCTCCGTCACGATGGATGATGCCGGCGATACCGCACATGCGAGCCTCCTGGCGGCGGACGATGAGACGGGGCCGTCGAGCCCACGTCAGGGGAGGATGTCGAGGTACTCATCGACATCCCATTGGGTGACGGTGGCGAGGAAGCGCTCCCACTCGTCGCGCTTGTAGTGGGAGAACACGGTGTACATCTCGCCCGGCATGGCCTCGCGGACGACCTCGTCCTCCTCGAGGGCGGCGATGGCCTCGCCGAGGCTCATCGGGATCTTCTTGACGTCCTTGCCGCCGGCGATGGCGTCGTAGATGTTGCGCTGCTCGGGCGGGCCGGGGTCGGCGCTGCGGCGGATGCCGTCCTTCATCGCGGCGAGCAGTGCCGCGAAGGACAGGTAGGGGTTCACCGCGGAGTCCACGGACCGGTACTCGAAGCGGTCCGGCGAGCTCACCCGCAGCGCGGTCGTGCGGTTCTGGAAGCCCCAGTCGGCGAAGACCGGCGCCCAGAAGCCGAGATCGTGGAAGCGCCGGTAGGAGTTGACCGTCGGCGCGGTGATGCAGGTGAGGGCTTGCAGGTGGTCGAGCACGCCGCCGATCGCGTGCAAACCGACCTTGCTCGGCATGCGCAGGTTGTCGCCGTCGGGCAGGAACATGTTCTCGTCGCCCTGCCACAGCGACATGTTGTGGTGGCACCCGTTGGCGGAGACGCCCATGAAGGGCTTGGGCATGAAGCAGGGGAACGCGTCCATCTCCCGGCCGACCTGCCGGCAGATCTGGCGGTAGGTCGTGAGCCGGTCGGCGGTGAGCTCGGGTCGGTCGAACTCCCAGTTCAGCTCGAGCTGGCCGGGTGCGTCCTCGTGGTCACCCTGGATCATGTCCAGGCCCATTGCGGTGCCGTACTCGATGATCCGGTGGATCAGCGGCTGGAGCTCGGAGAACTGGTCGATGTGGTAGCAGTAGGGCTTGGTCTTGCCCTCCACCGACGGCGTGCCGTCCGGGTTGAGCTTCAGCCACATCATCTCCGGCTCGGTGCCGGCCCGCATGTGCATCCCCGTTTCCGCCTCGAACTCGGCGTGGATGCGCTTCAGGTTCCCGCGACAGTCAGAGGTGAGGAAGGCGCCAGGGTCCTGCTCCTCCTCGCGCCCGCGGAACAGGGTGCAGAACACCCGCGCGGTCTTGGGATCCCACGGCAGGACCTGGAAGGTCTCGACGTCCGGCACGCCGATCAGCTCGCGGGACTCGGCGCCGTAGCCGATGTAGTCGCCGTGGCGATCGATGAACAGGTTCGCCGTGGCGCCGTATACGAGTTGGAACCCCTTCTCGGCGAACCGCTCCCAATGGGCGGCGGGTGCGCCCTTGCCCATGATCCGACCCGTCACGGAGACGAACTGGTAGTAGATGTAGGACACGCCGCGCTCGTCGATGAGCGTGCGGACGTCGCGGACCGCCTCGTCCCGGCCGTCCGCGTCCCCGAACCGTTCGATGTCTGTCCTCATCGTTCGAGCCCCAGTCGCCTGCGCCGTTGACCGCAATCGATCCACTGTGAGTAAACACGGTCTCCTCTCGGGGGACAACGGGTTTTCGGCGATCACGCAAAGAAACGTCCTTGCCGGCGGGTAGGTTGGCGCCGTGACCAGTTCCCAGCCCGCCCCTTCCGAAGACGCCTCCGCGCCTGAAGACGGGTGGGCGGGCGGTGACGCGGAGGCGCTCGGGCTGGAGGCGGCCCTCGGCGCGACCATCGGCCAACGGGTGCGGGAGTATCGGCTCCAGTTGGGGCTCACCGTGGGCCAGCTAGCCCAACGCGGTGGGCTGTCGAAGGGGATGCTCTCGAAGATCGAGAACGCCCAGGCGTCGCCGAGCCTCGCGACACTCGCGGGCCTCGCGACCGCCATCGGCGTCCCCGTGACCGCGTTCTTCCGGGGGCTGGACGAGGAGGGCGACGTCCTCCACGTCAAGGCGGGCCAGGGGCTGGAGCTGCAGCATCGCGGCACGCAGTCCGGGCACCACTACCAGCTCCTGGGCGTGATGCGGGCGCCGCATGACCGGCTGGAGCCGATGCTCGTGACCCTGCGCGACACCGGCGAGGTCTTTCCGTTGTACCAGCACGCCGGAACCGAACTCATCTACATGCTAGACGGCGTGATGGAGTACTCCTACGGCAAGCGCCGCCACGTGCTCCACCCCGGCGATGCGCTGCAGTTCAACGGCGAGGTGCTGCACGGCCCCGCCGAGCTCGTGCGGCTGCCCATCCGCTTCCTCAGCGTCAAGTCTGTGGCTTCCTTGCCGCCGCGACTACCCCGGCGGCGCTGAGGCCTCCGCGGCGGCACCGCCGGGGGCGTTGAATAACAGTGGACGCTGTTTCCCATAGGCTCTATGCTGCCCGAGACGGTTCAGTGATGGCACCCCGGCGCGGGCATGAGGAGTCGATGTTGGTGGGGGTAGGTGGAGCGCACGACGGCTCCCGCAACGGCCACCGGCCGACGGCGCGCTACTCGGCCTTCGCCCTGTTCACCCGGGGGTTGAGGAAGTCGCCATGGCCGCGAGCGTGGCGGGCGCATGACCTCCGCCCCAGCTATGACGTGGTCATCGTCGGCGGGGGCGTGCACGGGCTGGCCACCGCCTACTACCTCGCCGCCAACCACGGCATCACCGACGTCGCCGTGCTCGACAAGGGCTACATCGGGAGCGGCGGATCGGGGCGCAACACCGCCATCGTGCGGTCGAACTACCTGACCCCGGAGGGCGTGCGCTTCTACGACCGCTCGGTGAAGCTGTACGAACGGCTGTCGGCGGACCTGAACTTCAACGTCATGTTCTCCCAGCGCGGTCACCTCACGCTGGCGCACAACGACAGCTCGCTGCGAACGATGCGCTGGCGTGCCGAGGTGAACAAGCTGGAGGGCGTCGACTCCGAGGTCATCAGCCCGGAGGACATCAAGCGCCTCGTGCCCTACATGGACACCTCGGCCAGCGCCCGCTACCCCATCCTCGGCGCGCTGCACCACCCGCCGGGTGGCACGATCCGCCATGACGCCGTCGTGTGGGGGTACGCCCGGGGGGCCGACGCCCACGGCGTGCACATCCACCAGGGCACGGAGGTGACCGGGATCCAGGTCGCCCGCGATCGGGTCACCGCGGTGCGGACCACCAGGGGCGACATCGCCACCCCCGTGGTCGTCAACTGCACCGCCGGGTGGTCGACGCTGATCTCCGACATGGTGGGGGTGCGCACGCCGGTGGCGACCTTCCCGCTGCAGGCGGCCGTGACCGAGCCGGTCAAGCCCTTCCTCGACACCGTGGTCGTGTCCGGCAGCCTGCACGTGTACGTCAGCCAGACCGACCGCGGCGAGCTGGTCTTCGGCGCCAGCGTCGACCCCTTCACGTCCTACTCGATGCGAGGATCGCTGGAGTTTATCGAGGAGCTGGCCGGCCACGTCCTGGCGCTCATGCCGTCGCTCTCCAAGGTCCGGCTGCTGCGCCAGTGGGCGGGGCTGTGCGACATGACGCCCGACTACTCGCCGATCATGGGTCCGACCCCGGTCGAGGGGTTCTACCTCGACGTCGGGTGGGGCACCTACGGCTTCAAGGCGGGGCCGGTGTCGGGCGAGTCGATGGCTGAGCTGATCGCCACCACGAAGACGCCGGAGATCATCGCCACCTTCGACCTCGCCCGGTTCGCCGATGGGCGTCTCGTCGGCGAGAAGGGGGCGGCGTCCGTTGGCCACTGACAATCGATCGGGGGAGGGCGGTGCTCCGCACCGCCACGATCGAGATTGGGAGAATCGCCCTCGCAGGCTCGGGCGCATTCACCACTCAGGGGAGGGCGGCGCCCGGTGATCCTGCTGCCGTGCCCGTGGTGCGGGCCGCGCAACGTGTCGGAGTTCCGCTACGTCGGCGAGCCGAGGCGGCGTCCCGACGTCGCGACCACCACTCCCCAGCAGTGGCGCGCCTACCTCTACAACCACACCAACGCGGCGGGCTGGGTCCGCGAGCAGTGGTTCCACCGGACGGGGTGCCGGCAGTACTTCGGCGCTGAGCGCCATACGATCACCGACGAGGTGCGCCGCACATGGCGCCCGGAGCAGGCGCCGGCGGGCGCCGAGCCGCTGCTCGGCGTCACCGACCGCGCCGCGACCACCGAGGCGGGACCGGACGCCGGCGGTGATGTCCTGTGAGCCTGACCGCCGTCGCCGCGCCGATGCGTCTGGACGCCCAGCCGGGTGAGGTGATCGAGCGCGGGCGGCCCCTGTCGTTCCGCTGGAACGGCGCGCCGCGCGTCGGGTTCGCGGGGGACACGATCGCCTCGGCCCTCGCCGCCTCCGGGGTGCGCGTGTTCTCGCGCAGCTTCAAGTACCACCGCCCGCGGGGTCTGCTGTCGGCCAGCTACCACGACCCGGGCTGCATGCTGCAGGTCGACGACGAGCCGAACGTCCGTGGCGCGCACCGCCGCCTGCGGGACGGCATGGACGTGGCGTCGCAGAACACCTGGCCGTCGCTCCGCTTCGACGTGCGGGCGGCGAACCAGCTCGTCGGCCGGTTCATCGGCGCCGGCTTCTACTACAAGACGTTCATGAAGCCGCAGGTGCTCCTGCCGGCGTACCAGTCGGTGCTGAAGCGCTTCTCCGCGGGAGGTCGCACGTCCCCGGACGACCCGCGCGACTACTACGACAAGCGCTACGCCCATCCCGACGTGGTCGTCGCCGGCGCGGGACCGGCCGGGATCACCGCCGCGCTGGCGGCCGCCGAGTCGGGCGCGCAGGTCCTGCTCGTCGAGGAGGAGCACGACCTCGGTGGGCATCTGCGCTGGGGGGGCACGGAGGATCTCGCCAGGCTGCACCAGCTGCGAGATCTCATCGCCGCCCAGCCCGCCATCGAGGTGATGACGAACTCGGTCGTGGTCGGCCGCTACGACGGCAACTGGCTCGCCATCGTGCAGCGGGAGCTGCCGCACGCCTGTGAACGGCTGGTCAAGGCGCGCGCCAAGGTCCTCGTGGTCGCCGCCGGCCTGATCGAGCGGCCCTACGTGTTCCAGGGCAACGACGTCCCCGGGGTGATGCTCTCCACAGCCGTTCGGCGGCTGATCAACCTCCACGCGGTCCGTCCCGGCCACCGTGCCGTCGTGCTGAGCGCGAACCCGGAGGGGGACGCCGCCGCGGAGGATCTCGCCCGGATCGGCGTCGAGGTCCGCCGCGTCCTCGACGTCCGCCGAGGCGAGGACCTGGTCGCCGCCCGGGGCGGCGGCGGGGTGCGCAGCGTGCAGTGTCACGACGGCGCCCGCATCGACTGCGACCTCGTGGTCACCGCCGCGGGCTGGACCGCGCCGACGTCCCTGCTCAACATGGCCGGCGACAAGCCGGTCTACGTCGCCGAGGCGGCGCGCTTCCTGCCGTCGCGGCTGCCTGACGACGTGCTGCCCACGGGCGGCATCGCCGGGACGGGGGACACCGACGCGCTCATCGCCCACGCCCGGGCCACCGGCGCCGAGGCGGCCCGGCGCGCCGCCGGCCGCGGCGAGGCGGTGCGCATCCCGGCGCTGCCGGCGGGACGGCACCCCGAGCACTTCATCGGCCGCACGCACGGGATGGTCGACTTCTCCGAGGACGTCTCGTCGAAGGATCTCCTCAGCGCCGCCCGGGAGGGGTACGACTCGGTCGAGCTGGTGAAGCGCTACACGACGGTGACGATGGGGCCGGTGCAGGGAAAGCTCGAGACCGTCAACGCGGTCGCCGTGCTATCCCGCGCGACCGGCCGCACCATCGGCGAGACGGGCACGACCGTGTGGCGGCCCCCGTACGCCCCCGTCACCCTCGGCGCCCTCGCCGGTCGCATCCTCGAGCCGGTGCGGTACTCCCCGATGCAGCGCTGGCACGAGGCGCACGGCGCGACGCCGCTGGTCGCCGGGGCGTGGATCCGGCCGGACCGCTACGGCGACCCGGCGCAGGAGGTGCGCAACGTCCGCGAGCGTGTCGGCATCATCGACGTCACCCCGCTCGGCAAGCTGGATCTGCGGGGCCCCGACGTGCCGAGGCTGCTCAACCTGCTCTACGTCAACAAGTGGTCGAAGCTGGACGTCGGCAGGGTCCGCTACGGGGTCATGTGCGCCGAGGACGGCGTCGTGCTGGACGACGGTGTGACCGGGCGGCTGGGCGAGGACCGCTACCTCATGAGCACCACCTCATCGGGTGCCGCCACGGTCTGGGAGTGGGTGGAGGGCTGGCTGCAGACCGAGCGGCCGGACTGGCAGGTGCACGTCATCCCGATGACGACCGGCTACGCGAGCATGAACGTCGCGGGCCCGCGGTCCCGGGAGTTGCTGCAGCGTGTCACCGAAGGGGTCGATCTGGATCCCGAGGCCTTCCCGTACATGCACGTGCGCGAGGGTCGCGTCGCCGGCGTGGACGACTGCTTCATGTGGCGGATCGGTTTCACCGGTGAGCTGAGCTACGAGATCCACGCGCCGGCCATGTACGGGCTGCACGTCTGGGAGACGCTCCTGGACGTCGGCGACGACCTCGGCATCAAGCCGTTCGGGGTCGAGGCGCAGCGGATCATGCGCCTGGAGAAGGGCCACGCCATCGTCGGGCAGGACACCGACGGCCTCACCCAGGCCTTCGGTGCCGGGATCGACTGGGCGATCAAGCTGGACAAGGATGACTTCGCCGGCAAGCCGGAGTTGGTCTGGCAGCGCGACCGGGACGACTACTTCGTCCTCGTGGGCCTCCAACCGGAGGACGGCTCGGTGGTGCCCCCGGAGGCCAGCCAGATCGTCGAGGGCCGCAACGTCATCGTGGGGCGCGTCACCTCCAGCCGCATGTCGCCGACCCTCGGCCGCTCGATCTGCCTCGGCTTCGTCGCCCCCCACCTGCGCGCGGCCGGAACCCGAGTGACCGTGCAGCTGCCGGACGGCCGGCGCATCACCGCGCGGGTCACCGAGCAGCATGCCCACGTCGACCCGGAAGGGGTGAGGATGCGTGGCTGACATCGCGGCACCCGTCGCTCGAAGCCCCATCGCGCCACCCGAGCCCACCGCGGTCCTCGACGGCTGGCTGGTCACCACCCAACGCGCCGTGGGCGCCCTGCGGATCTGCGACGCCACCCCCCTGTCGAAGGTGCTCGTGCGCGCTGCCGAGGACGGCGCCGTCGCCTCCGCGCTCGGGGTCGAGCTCGGCCGGTCCGAGCGGGACGAGCACGGCACCCTGGTCGTGGGGTCGGGTCCGGGAGAGTGGCTGCTCCTGGCGGCGCCGGGTTCGGCGGCCGAGGCGGCGGCCCGCGCGCCCCGCCCAGGCGGTGAGTTCGTCACGGTCACCGACTTCACCCACTCGCGGGCGCTCGTGCGCCTGACCGGGGCGGAGAGCCCGGTGGTCCTCGCGAAGCTCTGCGCCATCGACTTCGCGGACGCGGTCACCCCGAACTCCTCGGCGCTGCGCACCTCGGTCGCCAAGCTCGTGACCGACGTGATCCGCGACGACCTCGGCGAGGAGCGCGCCAGCCGCTCCTATCTGCTGCACTGCGAGCGCTCCTCAGGGCAGTACCTGTTCGACGCGCTGGTCGACGCCGGGGTGCACCACGACATCGAGATCGACGGCTTCACCGCCTCCACCGTCTGACCCTCCGACCGGCAAGGAGCACGCAATGTCGTTTCCCACGGACCTCCACATCGCGCGCGGCGCGACGCTCAAGCCCCTCGACGAGGTGGCCGCGGGGATGGGGATCTCCGACCATCTGCTCGAGCCGTACGGGACGAGCGTGGCGAAGGTCAAGCTGTCGGCGATCTCCGAACTCGCGGACCGGCCACGGGCGAAGTACGTCGTCGTGACGGCGATCACCCCCACTCCCCTCGGCGAGGGGAAGACCACGACGACGGTGGGGTTGGGGCAGGCCTTCCGGCACATCGGCAAGCGAGCGACTGTGGCGGTCCGTCAGCCCTCCATGGGGCCCACCTTCGGCATCAAGGGCGGGGCGGCCGGGGGCGGCTACAGCCAGGTGGTGCCGATGGAGACGCTCAACCTCCACCTCACCGGTGACATGCACGCCGTCACCGCGGCGCACAACCTGCTCGCGGCGATGATCGACAACCACATCCACCAGGGCGATGCGCTTGACATCGATCAGCACAGCGTCTCGTGGCGGCGCGTGCTCGACGTGAACGACCGGGCGCTCCGCAACATCGTCGCCGGCCTGGGGTCGCGCGCCGAGGGCGTGCCCAGACAGACCGGCTTCGACATCACCGCGGCGTCGGAGGTCATGGCGGTGCTGGCGCTGTCCACCTCGCTGCAGGACATGCGGGAGCGCATGGGCCGGATCGTGATCGGCGCCAGCTCGGACGACAAGCCGATCACCGCGGAGGATCTCGAGGCTGCTGGCGCCATGACGGTGATCATGCGCGAGGCCATCAAGCCGAACCTCCTGCAGACGTTGGAGAGCACGCCGGTCCTCGTGCACGCTGGACCCTTCGGCAACATCGCCCACGGCAACTCCTCGGTGGTCGCCGACCTCATCGGCATTCGCGGCGGGGACTACCTCGTCACCGAGGCCGGCTTCGGCGCTGACATGGGCGCGGAGCGATTCTTCAACATCAAGTGCCGCGCGTCGGGGCTCGCGCCCGACGCCGCCGTGCTCGTGGCCACCGTGCGAGCGCTGAAGGCGCACTCGGGGCGCTTCACGGTCGTGGCCGGCCGCCCGCTCCCGGAGGACATGCTGGCGGAGAACCCGGACGACGTGCACGCCGGCGGGGCCAACCTGCGCAAGCAGATCGAAAACGTCCGCCTCCACGGGGTCTCCCCGGTCGTGGCCATCAACGCCTTCCCCAGCGACCACCCGAGCGAGCACGACGCCATCCGCGCGATCGCCGAGAAGATGGGGGCGCGGGTCGCGGTGTGCACCCACTTCGCGGAGGGGGGCAAGGGAGCGGTGGAGCTGGCGGAGGCCGTCGCCGAGGCGTCCGAGGAGCCGAGCCAGTTCGAGCTGCTCTACCCCGACGACGCCACCCTGCGCGACAAGATCGAGGCCGTCGCCACGCGGGTGTACGGGGCGGCGGGTGTGGAGTACGACCTCAAAGCCTCCCGCCAGCTGGACTCGTACGAGCGCAACGGCTACGGCAAGCTGCCGGTGTGCATCGCCAAGACCCACCTGTCCATCTCGTCTGACCCGTCCCTCAAGGGAGCGCCGACCGGTTGGCAACTGCCGGTGAGGGAAGCGCGCGCATCGGTCGGCGCCGGCTTCATCTACCCCATCTGCGGTGACATGCGAACTATGCCAGGCCTATCGTCCTCGCCCGCCGCCGAGCGGATCGACATCGACGCCGACGGCGAGATCACCGGTCTGTCGTGACGGACGCGGTGCGCGCAGATCATCACCGACGACGGACCCTACAGGAGGCGCGTTCGGGCAATGGTCGCCCACATCATTGACGGCCGGGAGCTGGCCGCCGAGCTCAAGCGCCACCTGGGCGCGCAGGTGCAGCGGCTCAGCGAGCAGGGGACCCGGCCCGGGCTGGCGACGGTGATCGCGGGGGACGACTACCCCTCGGTGGCCTACGAGCGTCGGGTCCGGCGCCTCGCCGAGGAGCTCGGCTGCCACTACGTCTGCGCGGCGCTGTCGTCGGACGTCAGCGAGGCCGATGTGATCGCCGAGGTCGGAAAGCTGGACGCCGATCCGCGGGTGCACGGAATCCTGGTCCTGCGCCCCCTGCCCGCGGACGTCGCCGAGGCCGCGGTGTACCGTGCCCTGGATCCGCTGAAGGACATCGAGGCCGTGCACCCGGTCAACGCCGGGCTGCTGGCGCTCGGCCGTCCTCGCTACGTGCCGTCCACGCCCGCCTCGGTCTTCCATATGCTCGACCGCTACCTGTCCTCGACGTCCGACGATCCCGCCGCGGTGTACGCCCGCAGCAACCTCGTCGTGGTCGGACGCTCCAGCAACGTGGGGAAGCCAGCCATGCTGCTCGCACAGGCCCGCAACGCCACGGTCGTGTCCTGCGACGTCCACTCCTCCAGAGCAGGGCTGCTGGTGGGGCACACCCGAGCCGCCGACATCCTCGTCGTCGCCGCCGGCGTGCCGGAGCTCATCGGCGCCGAACATGTGAAGGAGGGGGCGGTGGTCATCGACGTGGGCATCAATCCGGTCTCGCAAGAGGGCACCGGGAAGGTGCGGCTCGTCGGGGACGTCGACTTCAACGCCGTCGCGGAGAAGGCGGCGGCGATCTCGCCGGTCCCCGGCGGCGTCGGCCCGATCACCGACGTGTGGCTGCTCCGCAACACGGTGTGGGCGGCGCGGCTGGCCGCCAGCGTGCAGGCGGCGCAACCCAGCTGGGAGGGGCTGAGCGTGCCGGGCGATCTGGGCGCCGCGGGGCTCGTGGCGGCGCCCGCCTCCTCATCGGCCTAGGCCACTAGTACTAGTGCTGCTCCGCGGAATCCTCCGTGAAGCACCTAGGCGGTGCAAAGGTCGCGCGAGCCGCACGCAGCCCCTCGCCGGGTCAGCGGCGGTCGGGGCGCTCCTGCTCCTCGTAGGGGTGGACCGTGAGGTCCAGCCAGATCCACAGTGTCTTGGAGCGCGGGTAGAAGACGATGCCCTGGACGAGGACCAGCCCGATGGACAGCCAGACCCACCAGGACGGCGCGCGCCCACCGAAGGCGATCAGTCCGCCCACCAGGTAGGCGACCACGGCGACGAGGGCGACGGCCAGGTTCACGATCATGGCGCCGACCCAGTAGCCCTCCTCGCGCTCGAACTCATAGCCGCAGTCGGGGCAGTGCGCGCGCAGCTCACCCCACGCCTTCCAGATCTCGCGCGCGCCGCAGACCGGGCAGTGCCGCCGCAGGGCGCGCAGGAGCATCAGCCGCCGTCCGTCTCCGCGTAGCTCCAGTCGGCGCGCTTGCGGTGGTACTCCGGGTCGTAGGTGACCTCGCCCGTGACCGGGTCGACGTCGAGCAGCTTGGGGACCGGCACCGGCTCGGCCGTCGACGGCGATCCGATACGGGCGGTGAACGCGTCGCCGAACTCGATCAGGAACGAGCGGATCAGCAGCGCCGCGCCCACGGGCAGGTAGCAGCGGTTGCCGTCGGTGACGGTCTGGGTGTGGTTGCGCAGCTCCTGAATGTCCGTGTCGTCACCGTCGCCGGCGACCAGCCGATCGAGGTGCTCCCACATGGCGCCCGTCCCGAGCTTGCAGGCCAGGCACTGGCCGCACGACTCGATCGCCAGGAACCGGGCCAGCGTCGCGGCCACTTGGACCATGTCCCGCTGCGCTCCGTAGACCATGAACCCGCCGCTGCCCATCCCCGATCCCGCCTCGGCGAACGAGTCGAAGTCAAGCGGCAGGTCGAGCAGGTCGGGGGTGATGACGGTGTTGGACACCCCGGAGATGATCGCCTGTGGATCCTCGGCGCCGGCGATCTCGCACACCAGCGTCCGCAGCGACGTCCCGAGCGGCAGCTCGTACACCCCGGGAGTCTCGACGTCCCCGACGACGGTGAACACCATCGTCCCCGGCGCCTCCTCGGTCCCGACGGCGCGGAACGCCTCCGCGCCCTCGGCCAGGATCGACGGGACGTTCGACAGCGTCTCGACGTTGTTGACCACCGTCGGGTTGGGTGAGCCCATGGTGGCGAACAGCCCCGCCTGGTAGGGCGGCATGATGCGCGGCAGCGGCAGCTTGCCCTCGATGACCTCCAGCATGGCCGACTCCTCGCCGAACAGGTACTCGTCAGGGCCGAACACGACCTTCAGCTCGTCGGCGCCCTCCCACCCGGCGGCGACCGCGGCGTCCCGCGCGTCGACGACTCGCTGGCGCTCGTGCGTGAAGCGCTCCTTCACCGCGATGAACGCGCGTGGCGCGCCGACGGCGTGCTTGGCGATGAGCACTCCCTCCACCAGCCGATACGGGTTGCGCGCCATCAGCGCGCGGTCCTTGAACGTCCCTGGCTCGCCCTCTGCGGCGTTGCAGGCGACGTAGGTGGTGCCGCCCTCCTGCGCGGCCTCGGCGACCGAGGACCATTTCGTCCCTGTGGGGAAGCCCGCGCCGCCCCGCCCTCGCAGGCCCGAGCGGCGGACCTCCTCGATGGTTGCGTCCGGCCCGATCTCGAGGGCTCGTTCGAGGCCGCGCCCACCACCGGCGTCGGTGTAGGCGGCCAGGTCGACCACGGCGGCGTCGGGAAGCAGTGCGTGCAACGATGCGGGCATCGGTCCATGAGTCCTGTCGTCGAAGCGCTCCCGGGAGATCCTTTCCTGCTCCGCCGAGTCTTACGTACTGGAAACGCCGACGGCCTTCAAGACCACCGCCGCCTGGCCGCCGAGCCTGGCGCGCTCCACCTCGCGCTCACCCGCACGCTTGCCGTCGGTGGCGAACACCACCACCCAGGGGCCGGCGGGCAGCGCCAGCGACTCAAGGCCGTCACCGGCGTTGGCCGCCACGATCGCCTCCCCACGACGGTAGGCCAGGATCGGTCCGGAGTGGGTGAGCCAGGTCACCGGCCCGCCGCGCAGGTCCGGCTCGGCGTTGCGGAGCGCGATGAGCGCGCGGTAGCGGCGCAGCATCGAGTGCGGGTCGTCGCGCTGGACGGCGACGGTGTCCGCGTCGGAACGGTCCCCGTAGGGCAGCCACGCGTCGTCGGCCGTGGTGAACCCCCACCCGGGGCCGGGCTCCCACAGCATCGGGGTCCTGCAGCCGTCGCGGCTGTGGCCGATCTCGCCCGCACGGACGGCGATCGGGTCGGCCCACCGCTCGCGTGGGACCTCGCCGTTGAGCAGCCCGAGCTCCTCGCCCTGGTAGACGAAGGGCGTGCCGGGCAGCCCCATCATGAGCGTCGCCAGGGCGAGCTGCCGCGCCTTGCCCAGCTCGCCGCCGCCGAAGCGGGTGGCGGCGCGGGTCCGGTCGTGGCTGCCCTGGACCCACGACACACCGCGGATCGCGGCGCCCTTCGTGAGCGCCTTGCGCAGCTCGCCGGCGTCCCAGCCCACGTGCAGGGGAGGAAACCAGAACCCGAGGTGGAGGCCGTCGTCGTCATCGACATACCGGCTGAAGCGGTCGGCGTCCAGGATGTAGACCTCGCCAAGCAGCAGCGCGTCGTGGCCGTCGGCCAGCCCCCGCCAGCGGCGGTACACCGCGGTCACCTCCGGCTGGTCCACGTCGTAGACGTGGTCGAGGCTCTCGAACTCCGGCAGCTCGACGGGACCTTCGACACCCTCGGCGAGCTTGGCCTCCGCGGGTGGGAGGTCCGGTAGGTCGCTGTGCTTGAGAAGCGCATGCGCGACGTCGATGCGGAAGCCGTCCGCCCCGCGGGCGAACCAGAACTCGAGGATGCCGTCGAACTCCTCAGCGACCGCGGGATTGCGCCAGTTGAGATCGGGCTGCTCGGGCAGGAACAGGTGGCACCAGTACTGGCCCGTGTTCTCGTCGTAGGTCCAGGCGTCGCCGCCGAAATGGCCCTTCCAGTTGTTGGGCGGTCCTCCGTCCCCAGCGGGGTCACGCCACAGGTAGTAGTCGCGGTGAGGGTTGTCCCGCGACGAGCGCGCCTTGGCGAACCACTCGTGTCGGTCAGAGGTGTGGTTGGGCACGAGGTCGATGACGACCTTCAGGTCGAGGTCGTGTGCGCGCGCCACCAGCGCGTCGAAGTCGTCCAGGGTGCCAAACCGCGGATCGATGTCGCGGTAGTCCGCGACGTCGTAGCCGTGGTCGAGCATCGGCGACGGGTAGAAGGGGGTGATCCACACGATCTTGACCCCCAGCCAGGCCAGGTGGTCGAGACGGTCGTGGATGCCGCGCAGGTCGCCGACCCCATCGCCGTCGCTGTCGGCGAAGGAGCGGATGTAGACCTGGTAGCCGACGGCTTCGTCCCACCACCGGGGCGCGTCCGCGGCGCCGGTCGCCGCGGCGGCCTGCGGCTCTGTCGCGGTCATACCAGGTTCTCCTCAACATTCCATGACGGTCGCTGCGCGACCGCTACAACCGAGAGTGTGAGAATCGCTCCGCAGGCTCCGCGATTCACGTGTCGGCGGCGGTGCGGGTGCGCTCGTCCGCCCACGCCGCCAGGCCGGTGTCCATGTCGTGGAGCAGGTCGTCGTGCGCCGCGAGGACCCGCGTGGTGAAGCCGTACTCCCCCGACGAGGCGCAGCGGAACGTCCCCCGGTACTGCACGCGGCCGCCGTCGGAGCCATGGGACGCCTCGACGGGCTCGAGGGTCAGCCGCGAGGGGTCCTCCAGCGCGCCGTCGGCGCGGACCGCGCCGTGCAGCAGCTCCACCCGGACGTCGTCCGTCGTGAGGTCGCCGAGGCGCACCGTGGTGCGCACGTCGCGCTCGTCGCCGATGGCGGCCGCCCCCTGATCGCCGTCGAGCTCCTCGACGACGATGCCCGGCCATCCGGCGGCAACACGGGTCCGCCAGTCGGCCAGCACCTTGGCGCGGGCGTGGCCCTGGGCCGTCAGCGCCTCGGCGTGCGCGGCGATCGGCCCGTACAGGTCGGTGGCGTACTCGAGCACCATCCGGCTGGCGAGCACGCGGGGCCCCAGGGTGGCGAGTGAGCGGCGCACCCGGTCCAGCCAGCGGCGCGGCAGCGGACCTTCGTGCCGGTCGTAGAACAGCGGCACGACGAGGCGCTCGAGGACGTCGAACACGCTCTGCGCGTCGGCGGCGTCCTGGTGGGCGACCTCGCGCTCGTCGACGACCGCCCCCGCTCCGCCCCCATCGCCCGCGCTCACCCCCGCGGAGCCGATGGTGAACCCGTTCTCGCCGTCGTACATCTCGTCCCACCACCCGTCGAGGGTGGAGCAGTGCAGCGCCCCGTTGAGCACGGCCTTCTCGCCCGACGTGCCGCAGGCCTCGTGAGGTCGCCGAGGATTGTTCAGCCAGACGTCTACGCCCTGGATGAGCACCCCGGCGAGATCCATGTCGTAGTCCTCGACGAACACGACCCTGGCGCGCAGCTCGGGGTCGGAGTTCGCGAAGTGGACCAGCTCGCGGATGATGTTCTTGCCGATCTCGTCACGCGGATGCGCCTTGCCGGCGAACACCAGCTGCACCGGACGGTCGGTGGACAACAGCAGCTGTCCCAGGCGGTCCGGCTGGCGCAGGAGCAGTGTTCCGCGCTTGTACTCGGCGAACCGCCGCGCGAACCCGATCGTCAACGCGTCGGGATCGAACAGCTCGCGCGTCCACCCCAGCGACGAGGTGCTCTCCCCGCGCCGCTCGGCCTGGCGCCGCACCCAGTCCCGCAGGTTGGCGACCAGGCGCTCGCGAGCCCGGCCGCGGGCACGCCACAGCACGTCGTCGGTGAGCTCACCGACCCGCTCCCACGCGGCGGGGTTCCACGACCAGTCAGGGCTGAGGTGCCGGTCGTAGGCGGCGCTCATCTCGCGGCCGACCCAGGTGGCCGCGTGGACGCCGTTGGTCACAGAGGTGATCGGCACCTCGTCGGTGGTCAGCGCCGGCCACAGCGTCGAGAACATCGACCGGGACACGCGGCCGTGCAGCTGGGACACACCGTTGGCCGCCGCCGACAGGCGCAGGCCCATGATCGCCATGTTGAAGGTGTTCCCGTGGCCGGCGTCATCGATCTGCCCGACCGCCATGAGCTGGCGCAGATCCACCCCGCACTCGCTGGCGAGCTCGGTGAAGTAGCGTTCCATGAGCTCCCGCGGGAAGACGTCGATGCCGGCCGGGACCGGCGTGTGGGTGGTGAACAGCACGCCGCTGCGGGCACTCTCGGTCGCTTGCTCGAAGTCGAGGCGCTCGTCGGTGACCAGCCGGCGGATGCGTTCCAGCTGCAGGAAGCCGGCGTGCCCTTCGTTGGAGTGGAAGACGGTCGCGGGCCGCAGCACGGCGTGCGCCGCCGAGCCGTCCGAGGTCCGGCGGCGTGGCGCCCGGGTGTCGACCGAGCCGATCGCGACCTCCCCCAGCTCACGGGCGAGCGCGAGGGCGCGGACGCCGCCGATGCCAAGCACGATCTCCTGGCGGATGCGGTGCTCGACGTCACCGCCGTACAGCTTGTCGGTGACGGTCCTGTCCTCTGGCGCGTTGACGGGCAGGTCGGTGTCGAGGAGGAACAGCGGCACGCGACCCACCTCGGCCTTCCACACCTGGCAGGCGACGTGGTTCTGCGCCAGGCGCACCGTCACCACGGCCGGCTCGCCGTCGCGCTCGAGACGCCGCAGCGGCAGGCTGTAGGGGTTGAGGTCGGGGTAGCGCTCCTGCTGCCAGCCGTCGGCGTCCAGGTGCTGGCGGAAGTAGCCGTGCCGGTACAACAGGCCGACGCCGGTGAGCTCGAGTCCCAGGTCGCTGGCGGCCTTGAGGTGGTCGCCGGCCAGGACGCCGAGGCCACCCGAGTAGGTCTGCATCGCACCGGTGAGCCCGAACTCGGGTGAGAAATAGGCCACGGACGGGGGCGGCGGGTCCTGCTGCTGCGCCCACCGCGGCCCGGTCAGGTAGCGCTCGAGGTCCGCGCGCACCTCCTCGAGCTGGGTGAGGAAGGCCCCGTCGGCGACCAGCGCCTGCATGCGCTCCGGCGACAGCCGGCCGAGCAGCGCGACGGGATTGCCGCCGACCTCGTCCCACACCGCGGCGTCGGCCCAGCGGAACAGCTCCTGGGTCGGCGGGTCCCATGCCCACCGCAGGTTGTGAGCCAGCGTCGCCAGCCCGGCGAGCTCCGCCGGCAGCGTCGGGCGGACGCGGAAGGTGCGCAGGGCTTTGATCACGAGGTCGTCCTCTCGGACGC
>JACCXR010000257.1 GCA_013696915.1 Euzebyaceae bacterium | reverse complement strand
GGGCTACGGCGACGTGGGAGTCGGGGACATCCAGCACGGCATGGCGGTGATCGCCGACGTCGTCGCCCGCCACTCGGCGGGCAGCCCCCGGGGCGCTGAGCAGCGCGCACCGGGGAGCCCGCTGGTCGTTCTCCAGCGCCACGGCGGCGGATGGGGCATTCGGCTCGCCAGCGTCCGTATCCTGATCGTGTGGCCAAGAAGCGGTTGACCGTGTCGGTCGATGTCGACGTGGCCGCCGCGGGCGCTGCCGCCGGGGCCAGGGAAGCGCCGAGTCGGTGAGCGGGTGGGTGAACGAAGCACTCGTCGACAAGGTCGCGAAGGACCTCCGCCTCGCGTCGCTCGCGGGCGTCGTCGCTGCCTATGAGGCCGAGCACGGTGTCATCGGACACGGCGAGCTGGCGGAACAGGCGCGCGCCGACCGCGACGCCGCCGCAGCAGCACGTGCGGCAGTGCAGCGTCCGGGGGCGGCGTGGCCCTGATCTGCGACGCCGGCGCCCTGGTCGCGCTCCATGCGGCCGGGCGGCGCGTGGACGTCGTCGCGGACTGAGCGAGGAGCGGCTGTGGATGACGCGCTGCGGGAACTGCTCGACCGGCAGACCATCGCCGACCTCGTCCACGACTACTGCCTGCACTACGACGGCAATCGCCCCGAGGCCGTCGCGGCGTTGTTCACGGCCGACGCCGAGGTGGACTACGGGCCCGAGATGCCCACCATCCACGGTGCCGCGGACCTCCAAGCGACCATTGCCGTCGGCCTCCGGGAGCGCTTCAGCGCCACCAGCCACCACGTCTCGAACCTCCGGATCGACTTCGACGGACCGGACCGTGCAGACGGCACCGCGTACCTGTACGCCTGGCACGCCTACCGCGACGGCTCGCCGGACGGCGAGCTGTGGGGCCGGTACCGTCACCGTTTCGTCCGGACGACCGACGGCTGGCGCATCGCCGGCCTGCTCCTGCAGGCGGCCGGCGCTCGTCACTTCCACCGGTCGGTGATGCACCCAGTCGAGCGGGAGTGAGCCGCTCACGGGGGGTTGCGGAGGTGGCCGAGGGGCTCGAGGAAGGACAGGTGGGCCTCGAGGGCCCGCAGCACGTCGTCACGGCCGGCGGAGGGCAGCCAGAAGACCACGCGCTCGACGCCGAGTTGCATGAACTGCTCGAGGCGGGCAGGGTCCCGGGGCGCGCTGAACACCGTGACGGCGATGGTGGCGGGATCACGCCCGGCGTCCTCCGCCCTCTGCCGGAGCCTGCGCAGCTGGGCCTCGAGGTCCGGACCGCGGCTGGGCATCCACCCGTCGGCGAACTCGACGATGTGGTCGAACGTCCGGTCGCCGGCATCCGCCCCGAGCACCACCGGCGGATGCGGACGCTGGGCGGGTTTCGGCCACGACCAGCTCGGTGCGAAGTCGACGTAGCGCCCGTGGAAGCTGGCCTCTTCCTGGGTCCAAAGGGCCTTCATCGCCAGGACGTGCTCTCGCAGGACCTCGCGCCGCTCGCCGAACGTCACCCCGTGGTGCTCCGCCTCCGGGATGTTCCACCCGTAGCCCACGCCGAGCAGCAGGCGTCCCCCCGACAGCACGTCGACCGACGCGACCTGCTTCGCGAGGACGATCGGATCGTGCTGCGCCACCAGGCAGACGCCCGTGCCGAGCCTCAGCCGGGACGTCGCCGTGGCCGCCACGGCGAGCGCAACGAACGGGTCGTGCGTGCGCCGGTACTCCTCCGGCAGGGGTCCCCCCGAGGAGGGCCGCGAATGACGGACCGGCATGTGCGTGTGCTCCGTGAAGAACAGCGCGTCGAAGCCCTGGGCCTCGACCTCGGTCGCGAGCTCGTCCGGGCGGACCGTGGTGTCGGTCGCGAACACAGCGAGCCCGATCTCCATGCGTGCCCTACCCTTCTTCCCGACACCGCCGGGGGCGCTTTGCCGAACGGACGCTCGTTAGTCTAGGCTGCGCCTCCGGCAAGCTGCGGTCGATCGGGGCGCCGACATGGAACTGTTCCAGATCCTCGACGAGGGCGGTCAACTCGTCGGCGAGCCGCCGGCGATCGACGACGCGACGCTCGTCGAGATGCTCAGGCTCATGCTGCTCGGCCGACGGATCGACCAGAAGGCCATCTCGCTGCAGCGCCGCGGCAAGCTGGGGACCTACGCGCCCCTGTCCGGGCAGGAGGCCGCCTCGGTCGGCAGCGTGTTCGCGCTCGACCGGGAGAGCGACTGGGTCGTGCCGCAGTACCGCGAGCAGCTCGCGATGCTGCACCACGGTCTGCCGCTGTCCACCTACCTCCTCCAGCGGATGGGCCACCCGCAGGGCTCGGAACTGCCGAAGGACGGCACGCTCTACCCGCAGCAGGTCGCGCTGGGCGCGCACCTCCCGCAGGCGGTCGGCCTGGCGTGGGGCCTGCGATTGCAGGGCAGGCCCGGCGTCGTGCTCGCCTACTTCGGCGACGGCGCGAGCTCCGAGGGCGACTTCCACGAAGCCTGCAACCTGGCGGGTGTGCGCAAGGCGCCCGTGATCTTCTGCTGCCAGAACAACGGCTGGGCGATCTCCGTGCCGTGGCACCTGCAGTCCGGCTCGCCCTCGGTCGCCGCCCGCGGCGCCGGCTACGGCATGCCGGGCGTCCGGGTCGACGGCAACGACGTGCTCGCGATGTATGCATCGACGTCCGAGGCCCGCCGGCGCGGCCTCGGCGGGGACGGCCCGACCCTGATCGAGGCCGTCACGACGCGGCTGGGCGCGCACACGACCGCCGACGATCCGACGCGGTACGTGCCCGCGGACCAGGTCGAGCAGGAGAAGGCTCGCGACCCGATCACCCGCTTCCGCACGTGGATGACCGCCACCGGCCGGTGGGACGACGACGCCCACGCGCAGGCGGACCGCTGGTGCGACGAGCAGATCGAGCGCGCGGTCGCCGAGTTCGACTCCACCCCCCGTCCCGACCCCGTGACGCTGTTCGACAACGTCTACGCCGACGAACCGGTGCGCCTCCTGCGGCAGCGGGCGGCGTTCGTGGCCGACCGGGAGAGCCGCTGATGGCCGTCCTGTCCATGGTCGAGGCCATCCGCTCGACCCTCGAGGCCGAGATGGCCCGCGACGAGCGGGTCATCGTCCTCGGCGAGGACGTCGGCAAGTCCGGCGGCGTGTTCCGCGCGACCGACAAGCTGCAGGAGCGCTTCGGGTCCGAACGGGTCGTCGACACCCCCGTCTCCGAGGCCGCCATCATCGGCGCGTCGATCGGCCTCGCCACCGCCGGGCTCGTGCCCGTCCCCGAGCTCCAGTTCCTGGGGTTCGCGCACCAGGCGTGGCACCAGATCGGCTTCCAGCTCGCCCGCTTCCGCTACCGCACGAACGCCCGCTTCACGACCCCGGTGACCATCCGGGCGCCGTACGGGGGCGGCGTCCGCGCACCCGAGCTCCACTCCGACGCCTTCGAGTCCATGCTCGTGCACTCGCCCGGGCTCAAGGTCGTGGCGCCCGGCAGCGCCGCGGACGCCAAGGGGCTGCTCGCGACGGCCATCCGCGATCCCGACCCCGTCTTCTACCTCGAACCGCTGAAGGGCTACCGGCTCGTCCGCGACGAGGTGCCCGACGGCGAGTACCTCGTGGAGTTCGGCAAGGTCCGCGTGGCCCGCGCCGGCGACGACGTGACCGTCGTCGCGTGGAGCGGCATGGTCGGCATCGCGGAGGAGGCGGCCGCAGCCGCGGAGGCCGAGGGGATCTCCGTCGAGGTGCTCGACCTCCGCACGCTGATGCCGCTCGACGTCGACGGCCTCGCCGAGTCGGTCGCGAGGACGGGGCGGGCCGTGGTCGTGCAGGAGGCCCCGCTCACGGCCGGCTTCGCCGCGGAGGTCGTCGCGACGATCGCGGAAGAGGCGTTCGTCCACCTCGAGGCACCGATCTCACGGGTGTCCGGCTACGACACGCCGATCCCGATGCCGCAGCTCGAGGACTACTACATCCCCGACGCGCACCGGGTCCTCGCCGCGATCAGGGCGGCCGTCAACTTCTAGCAGGAGCCGCTGTGGCCGTCGAGTTCCACCTGCCCGACATCGGCGAGGGCATCGCCGAGGCCGAGATCGTCCGCTGGCACGTCGCGGTGGGCGACCGGGTCGTGGAGGACCAGACCGTCGCGGAGGTCGAGACGGACAAGGCCGTCGTCGAGATGCCGGCCCCCGCCAGCGGCATCGTGACCCGGCTCGGTGCCGACGAGGGTGCGGTCGTCCGGGTCGACGAGCTCTTCATCGTCATCGACGACGGGGCGGACGGGGCCGTCTCGACGGAGGGCGGCACCGCGACTGCCGCCCAGGCCGACCCGGCGGCCCCGACCACTCCGGCGACCGAGGCGCCCCACGGCGGCGGGAACGGCGCGGTGTCCCACCGCCGTCCGATGGCCACGCCCGCGACCAGGCGGCGCGCCCGCGAGCTGGCAGTCGATCTCGCGACCCTCTCGGGGACGGGCCCGGGCGGCCGCATCGTCGACGCCGACGTCGAGGCGGCGGCGAGCGGCCCCTCACCGGGCGCCTCATCGGCCGCCGCAGCACGCCGGTCGGGCGTGGCGCCGGCCCCCGCGCCGACGACGCCCGCAGCCAACCGCGACGACGAGCGCGTCCCGCTGCGGGGCCTGCGCCGCCGCACGACCGAGACGATGACGCAGGCCTGGCGCAGCATCCCGCACACGGTCGGATTCCACGACGTCGACGCGGTCGAGCTGCTGACGCTGCGCGCGCGCCTCAAGGCCCGCGCCGAGCAGGCGGGCATTCCCCTGACGCTGACGCCCTTCCTCGTGAAGGCGGCCGCGGTCGCGCTCGTGCGGCATCCGATGGTGAACACCGCGTTCGACGAGGCCGCCCAGGAGATCGTGATCAGGCACCGCCGCAACATCGGGGTCGCGGTCAGCACCGACGACGGCCTGATCGTCCCCGTCGTGCGAGACGCCGACCGCAAGAGCCTGTTCGCGATCGCGCGCGAGGTGGCGGCCCTCAGCGCGGCGGCCCGGGACCGCTCCGTCGACCTCGCCGACCTCCGGGGCGGCACGTTCACGATCACGAACCACGGCCCGCTCGGCGGCCACTTCGGGACTTCGATCATCAAGCCGCCGGAGGCCGGCATCCTCGGCTTCGGGCGCGCCCGGGACCAGGCGGTCGTCCGCGACGGGCAGGTCGTCGCCAGGGCGATCCTGCCGATGTCCTTCGCCTCGGACCACCGGATCGTCGACGGGGACCTGTCGATCGGCTTCTGCCTGACCGTGCGGGAGCTCCTGGAGGATCCGGTGCAGCTGCTCGTCGAGGGGGGTTGAGCGATGGTCGTCGGAGAGGTCGCCCGTCCCGTCGAGGTGCTCGTCATCGGCGGCGGCCCCGGCGGCTACACGGCCGCCGCGCGGGCCGCTGAGCTCGGCAAGGAGGTCGTCCTCGTCGAGGCGGACCGCCTCGGCGGCGTCTGCCTGAACGTCGGCTGCATCCCCAGCAAGGCGCTGATCACGGTCGCCCACGACCTCGCGCGCATCGAGGGCCTCGGCGACAGCGGGATCAAGGCGAGCGCCACGCTGGACTTCGCCGCCACGCAGCGCTGGAAGCAGGGCATCGTCGACCGGCTGGTCGGCGGCGTCGGCCAGCTCCTGCGCGGCGTCGAGGTCGTCGAGGGCGTCGCCCGGTTCCTCGACCCGCACCGCGTCGCCGTGGAGAGCGGCGAGCAGGTGGCCCACTTCCGGTTCGGCCATGCGATCATCGCGACCGGCTCGCGCCCGGCGGCCCTGCCGGGACTGCCCGCGGACGGCGTGCGCGTCGTCGACTCGACCGGTGCGCTCGCGCTCGGTGAGGTGCCGTCGACCCTGGCGGTGGTCGGCGGCGGCTACATCGGCATGGAGCTCGGCATGGCCTACGCGAAGCTCGGGGCGCGGGTGACCGTCGTCGAGGCACTCGACCGGGTGCTGGCCGGGTTCGACGGCGACCTCGTCCGGGAGGTCCGGCGCAGCCTGGAGCGCCTCGGGGTCACGGTGCACACCGGCGCCCGCATCGGGGAGCTGACCGACGACGGCCTCGTGGTCGAGGCCGCCGGGGAGACGACCACCGTGCCGGCCGACAGGGTGCTCGTCGCGGTCGGCCGCCGGCCCAATACCGACGACCTCCAGCTGGAGGAGGCGGGCCTTTCGGCGACCGGCACCGGGCACCTGGAGGTCGACGGCCAGCGCCGCACCGGCGTCGCGCACCTGTACGCGATCGGCGACGTCACGGCGGGGCCGGCGCTCGCGCACAAGGCGGCCGCCGAAGGCCGCGTCGCCGCCGAGGCGATCGCCGGGCTGCCCTCGGGCTTCGACCAGGTCGTGCCACTGATCGCGTTCACCGACCCCGAGCTCGCCGCCGTCGGGATGACCGAGGACGACGCACGGGCGGCGGGCTGCGACGTCGGCACGGCGAAGGCCCGCTTCGCCGCCTCGGGCCGCGCCGCGACGCTCGGCGAGCCGCGCGGCCTCGCGAAGCTCGTCTACGACGCCTCCTCCGACGTCGTCCTGGGCGTGCATCTCGCCGGCCCCAGCGCGTCCGACCTCATCGGGGAGGCGACGCTCGCGGTGGAGACCGCGACCCGGGTCGAGGACCTCGCGGCGACGGTCCACCCCCACCCGACGCTGGTCGAGATCCTGGGCGACGCGGCGCGCGCCGCGCGGCGACCGTGACGGCGCCGCTCCGCCTGCGGGGCGCCGCGCTGCTTGACACCGCCACCGGCGAGTCGAGCCGCCGGGATCTCGGCGTGCGGGACGGCGTGGTCGTCGAGGTCGCGGACGTGGGCAACGCGCCGGAGATCGACGTCTCCGGACTGACCGGGCTGTTCGGTCTGTGGGACTGCCACACCCATCCCGGCGGTCTGATGTACGACCCGGCCGGCACCGGCTACACCGAGGGCGCGCCGGCGCGGACGATCCGCGCCGGCAACAACCTGCTCCAGGCCGCCGGCATGGGGGTCACCGGTATCCGGGCGGTCGACGAGCCCGACGAGATCGATCTGGCGTGGGGCGCGGCGTTCGCCGCCGGCGCGCCGCCAGGCCCTCGGGTCCTCGGCGCCGGCCGCGGCATCCGCACCACCGGCGGGCACGGCACCGCGTGGCCGCGGACCTACACGCGGCTGGACAACGAGATCGTGGTCGACGGTCCGGCCGCGCTCGCGCGGGCCGTGCGCGGGCAGGTCGAGCGCGGCGCCCAGTGGATCAAGATCATGCTCACGGGCGGCCTCTACAGCGAGCACGAGACGGTCGACGGCGTGCAGTTCACCGACGCCGAGCTCCGCACCGTCATGGAGGTGGCGAACCAGCGCGGGATCCCGGTCGCCGCGCACTGCGGCGGCGCGGACGCGGCCATCCGCTTCGCCGAGCTCGGCGGCCGGTCGGTCGAGCACGGCTACGCGCTGGATGAGCGCGCCGCGAAGGCCCTCACGGCCGCCGGGACCTGGCTCGTGCCCACGCTGTCGGTGACCCACGACGTCGCCCTCATGGAGCGCGACGGCTGGCCGCCCCACGCGATGAACCGCGCGAAGGCGTCCGCCGCGGCCCACGCCGACGCGTTGCGCGCGTGCATCGAGGCGGGCGTGCGCGTCGCGACCGGCGCGGACCTCAACCCCATCGGCCCGCGGCTGCACGCCGAGCTGGCGATCCTCGAGGGCGCGGGCATGGAGCGCCTCGCGGTCCTGCACGCCGCGACCGCCGGCGGTCGGGCGCTGAACGGCTGCGGCGAGGCGAGCACGCCCCTCCCCGGCAGCGCCGCAGACCTGATCTTCCTCGAGGGAGACCCGCTCGCCGATCCCGCCGTGCTGTCCAGACCCCGCCACGTGGTGGCGCACGGCCGACTGCTGGCGATGGACGGCGGCGCGCCGGCGAGCACGCGAGCGGGGCCGTGACAGCCGCCGCCGTCGCCGACCTCGGCCGCGACTTCTGGACGTGGCGCCGGGCGCAGATGCCGCGCACGGCCGACGACATCCCGCGCCTGGACCGACCACCGGAGTGGGTGCCCGACTGGTCGCCCACCGCGGTGAGCGGGTACCGGGAACGGCTCGCGGCACTCGACGCGCGCTGGCGCGGCCTGGAGGTCGACGACCAGCCCGTCGGGGTGCAGGTCGACCACCGGCTGATCGGCTCCGCGCTCGCCAGGGTGGCATGGGAGCTCGACCGCGTGCGCAACTGGGAGCGGGACCCCGGCTTCTACGTCGACCAGACCCTCGGCATCGTCTTCGACCTGCTGCTGGAGCCGCCGCCGTTCGCGCCGTCACGGCAGGCCCAGCTGGTCCGGCGGATGCGGTCGATCCCCCGGACGCTCGAGCACGCACGCGCGAACCTCGGCCGTGATCTCGCGGCGCCGTTCGCCACGGTCGCGGCACGCAACCTCGCGGAGGTCGGCAGCCAGGTCCGCGAGTCGGTCGCCGCCCTGGTCGGCGAGCTTGCGCCGCAGGTCCACGCGGCGCTCACCGACGCCGCCGTGGAGGCGGTCGCGGCGCTGGAGGCCTACCGCGACTGGGTCGCGAGCCGCATCGGCGGCGCCGTCGCGGACACCGCCGTCGGCCGGGAGCACTTCGCCTTCTTCCTCCGCGAGGTCGCCCTCTGCCCGTACACACCGGAGGAGCTCCTGGCGATGGCCCGCCAGGAGTGGGACCGCGCCGTCGTCTTCGAGGCCATCGAGCGCAACCGCAACCGCGACCTGCCCGCGCCGCCCCTGCCGGCGGACGCGGCGGCACAGATCGCCCGCGAACGCGCCGACGAGGAAGCGGTCCGCACCTTCTACGACCGCGAGGGCATCCTCACCCAGCCGGAATCGCTGGGCCACTACCGCAACCTCCCGCTGCCCGCCTACCTCGCGCCGCTGTCCTGGCTGGGCGTCACCGACGACCTCACGGCGCCGGACCGGCTCGACGCCGACGGCGTCAGCTACGTCCCCGAGCCGCGCCCCGACCTGCCGTACTTCTACCTCGCCAACGCCCGCGACCCCCGGGCGGGGATCGTCCACGAGGGCGCGCACTACCAGCAACTCGCCATCGCCTACGGGCACGACAACCCGCTGCGCCGGCACTACTACGACTCCGGCCCCAACGAGGGCATCGCGTTCTACAACGAGGAGCTGCTGCTCCAGGCCGGCCTGTTCGACGACCAGCCGAGAACCCGCGAGGTGATCTACAACTTCATGCGGCTCCGCGCGCTGCGCGTCGAGGTCGACGTGAAGGTGGCGATCGGCGAGTTCGACCTCGACACCGCGGGGCGCTGCCTCGAGAAGGCCGTCCCCATGGACCGCGCCACCGCCGAGGAGGAGGCCGCGATGTTCGCGGCGACCCCGGGTCAGGGGCTGACGTACCAGATCGGCAAGCTGCAGATCCTCCGCTTCGCGACCGACGCGTTGCGCGTGCAGGGCGCGTCGTTCCACCTGCGGGCGTTCCACGACTACCTGTGGCGCAACGGGAACCTCCCGATCGCGCTGCTGCGCTGGGAGTATCTCGGCCTGCGCGACGACCTCGACCGCATCGACGCCGTCTGACGGGAGCTCGACGGTTTCCTTCGGCGTCGCCGGGCCCCGGCGGTTCAGGCCGGGAGACGGCTCTCCGCCTCCGCGGGCACGCAGCGGCCGTCGAGCAGGCGCCAGACCGAAACCGCCGCGCCGCTCCGCTCCCCGCCGGGCGTGAAGGCGACGGTCCCCGAACGGCCGCGGAAGCTGGCTGCCCGCAGCGCCTCGGACATGCCGGCCCGGTCGCCCGCCAGCGCGAGCGCGGCGACCAGCGCGGTCGCCGCGTCGGCGCTCTCGGGTCCGTAGACGTCGGCGGCATCCGGCACCGCGGCTCCGGGGTACAGCTGCCAGGCGCCCTCTCCGGCGGGTCCGGCCATGCCGGCGAGCGGGGCGCCGGGCCCGCCCTCCGCTCCGAGGAGCACGCCGGTGAAGCCGCCCTCGCGCGCGTCGCGGATCGCGGCCGCCTGCTCGACCTCGCCCATCGCGTGGAACAGGGCGTCCGCATCGTGGATGGCGCTCGTGACCTCAACGCGGGCCGCCCGCGCGGCCGCCCTCACCGCGCGCGCGAGGCCGCGTCCGTAGTCCGTCTCGTCCGCTCTGACCGCCAGCCGGCCGACGCCAAGCCGGACGCAGAGCTCGGCACAGGCGGCCGCCGTGTCCCGGTCGCGCGCGCAGAGCCGGAAGACCGACCCGTCGCCGAGGGCGCATAGGTCGTCCGCGGTGGCCGCTGGCAGGACCATCGGGAGACCGGCCGCCCGGGCGCGCGGCGCCGCGGCCCGGGCGCTGCCGCTGTTCTTCGGTCCGATCACCCCGACGACGCAGGGGTCGCAGCCGAGCCGGCCGACGATCGACGCGGCCCGGACGGGATCCCGGCCGTCGTCGAAGGCCACCACCCCGACGCTGACGCCGTGCTGCCGCCCCGCGGCCGCGGCGGCTGCGCGTGCCGCCGCCAGCATCGGCGCGGCCACCACCGCCTCTTCGGTCCCGAGGGGAGCGACGAAGGCGACGACCTTGGAGCTCATGGGATCCACCTGTGGCGTCCGCTGGCGACTCATCGTGCGGGGCCCTACGGTACTAACGAACGACCGTTCACAACAGTGCCCGCGTGCCGACTGGGGGCTTGGTGACCGATTACCGGGGGAAGATCGCTCGGCGCCTGGCCCCGACCCCGGTGCTCGGCGGCCGCCGCGGAGCCATCCTCGGCGTCGTCACCGCGACGACGTCGTGGGGCTTCGTCGGGCTGCTCGTCCGCCTCCTGGACCTGCCGGCCGTCGCGATCGCCGGGTACCGGCTCGGTCTCGCCGCCCTGGCGATCGGCGTCTTCGGCCTGGTCCGGCGTGGGACGGTCGGGCGCATCCCCCGCGGGCAGGAGCGGCGGTTCCTCGTCCTCGGCGCGCTCATGGCGTTCGACTGGTGGCTGTTCATCCAGGCATTCCAGCTCACCCAGATCGGTGTGACGGTGGTCCTCGCCTTCACCTGGCCGGTCTGGGTCGCGCTGCTGTCGAGGCTGCTCCGCCTCGAGGCGCCCGACAAGGCGGCGCTCGGCGCGCTCGCGGTGTCCATCGCGGGCATCGGGCTGATCGCGACTCGCTCCGCTGCCGCGCCCAGTGGTCAGGACCTTCTCGGCATGGGTGCCGCCCTGCTCACGTCGTTCGTGATGTCGGTGGTCGTGCTGCTCTCACGGTCCGTCGACGCCGAGGTGTCCTCGACGACGGTGAACTTTTGGCAGTCGGCGATCGCCGGAGTCATCCTCGCGCCGTTCACGGTCGCCGGGTCGCTCCGCGGCACCCTCGACCTGCGCGCCGCCGGCATCCTCCTCCTGCTCGGCGTCGTGCTCACCGGTCTGGGCAACACGCTCTTCGTCCGCGGCATGCGTGTGCTCGCGGTGCCCGAGACCGCGGCGATGGCCTACCTCGAGCCGGTGTCCGCCACGCTGCTGGCCGCGGTGTTCCTCGCCGAGCGTCCCGGCGTCGCAGGCGCCGTCGGGATGGTGATGGTCCTCGCCGCCGGCCTGTGGGTGGTCCGCCGGGGGGTGCAGGTCGAGCACGTCGCGGCGGTGTGACCGGGGCCTCAGGCGTCCGCGGGACGCTCGACGGTCTCCGCAGGTCGCCCGACGCGGCGCAGGAGCTCCACGACGGCGTCCTCGGCGAATCGCAGCCCGTCGTGCATCCCGAGCCTGTACGGTGCCGCGCCCTTGGCGTCGCTGTAGGCGAGTTCCTCGCGGATCCTCGCCAGCAGCTCGGAGAGATCGCCGGCCAGGTGTCCGCGCTGCTGCGCCTCCAGGGAATCACCGGGCGGGTGCGTCACGTGGCCGACCGGTACGCGGCGATCAACTCGTCGATCGCGGAAGGGTCGAAGCCGGTCACCGAGCGGTCGCCGTAGAACAGCTGCGGGACGACGACGTCACCCGTGCGCGATCGCAGCTCGGAGAGGCCCGATTCGGACTGGCGGACGTTGCGGTCGTCGAACTCGACGCCGGCGGCGTGCAGGTGGTCCCGCACGCGGCAGCACTCCTGTCAGGTGGGGGTGCGGTTATCCGTGTTCAGGGTGTAGAGGACCAGCTGTTCCACGTTCCCAACCTCCGTCGCTCGACGACCAGACGCCGACAATCCTAGCCAGCTCCAGGCCTTGAGAAACGAGTGTTCGTTAGGTAGGGTCCGGGGGCTGCGAGGTCGTGGGAATCCGCCGCGCAAAGACTGCGCCGGGGAAAGGGTGCGGTTGAACCTGTACGAGCGCTGGTGGGACGACTTCCCCACGGGACGCAGCTTCTCCACGCGCGGGCTGACGGTCACCGAGACGCACGTCGTGAACTGGTCGATGCTGGCCGGCGACTGGCTGCCGATCCACGTCGACCGCGAGTACTGCGCGGACACGCCGTTCGGCGCCCCGATCGCGCACGGGCCGCTGACCATGGCCCTCGCCATGGGACTCGTGACCCAGGCGAACGTCTACGGCGACGCGATCATCGCCTGGCTCGGCCTCGACGGGCTCCGGGCGTTGAAGCCGGTCCACATCGGCGACACGATCCACGTGGACGCCACGGTGGCCGAGCAGGCCGAGACCTCGAAGGACGAGCGCGGCCGCGTCCACATCGACTACGAGATCCGCAACCAGCGCGGCGAGGCGGTCATGGTCTTCACCTCGGGCTTCTTGATGAAGCGGCGCGTGCTCGCCCGGCATGCCGACGCCTGAGGAGGTGCGGCGCCGCTTCGCCGGCACGCCGCTCTACCCGTTGCTAGGGATCGCGCTGGTGGAGATCGAACCCGATCGGGTCGTCGCCGCCATGACGGCCGCAGCCGTGCACTGCAACATCGACGGGGTCGTCCACGGTGGCCTTTACGGCCTCCTCGCGGACACCGCGATGGGCTGCGCCGCCCGCACCGGCCAGTCGGCCGGCAGCCGGAACAAGACCCTCGAGATGTCCGTCGACTTCTTCGCCGGCGCCGCAGCGGGTGACCGTCTGCGCGCCGAGGGCGTCGTCACCGCCAGGGCCGGTCGCTTTGCCTGGGCGGAAGCGACCGTCACGGCCGCGCCGGGGGACGAGCCGCCTCGTCCGATCGGTCGCGCCCGCAGCCTCAACTACGAGGTGCCGTCCGGCTGACGGTGGCCACGCAGTCGATCTGCACCTTGGCGCCCTTCCACAGGAATGCGACGCCGTAACTGGACCGCGCGGGCCGCGGCTCGGCGAAGCGCTCGCCGTAGATGCGGTTCATCTCGTCCAGATCCGCCTCGTCGACGAACTGCACCCTCGTCGACACGACCCGGTCGAGCGAGGAGCCCACCTCCCGTAGGATCGCTTCGAGGTTCGCGATGGCCTGGGAGAACTCCGCGCCGAAGCCCCCGGCGACGAAGTCGCCGCTCGACGGTTCGCGGCCGATCTGCCCGGTGACCCACACGAGGTCCCCGGCGACCCGCGCATGCGGGTAGGGGCCCCGTGGTTCGGGGGCCGCGTCGGTGGTCACACTTGGGTCGTCGGCTGCCATCCCCGGGCGCTCCCTCGTCCACTTGACGCCGAACTTCGGCGCTGCCTATGCTCCATGCTAACGAACGCTCGTTTGCAGACAGGACGAGGGAGGCCAGCATGGCGAAGACGGTCCGCCTCGGCAGCGGTTCCGCCTACTGGGGCGACCTGCTGGAACCCGCGGTGAAGCTCGCCGAGCTCGGGGAGCTCGACTACCTGTCGTTCGACCACCTCGCGGAGCTCACTCTGGCGATCCTCCAGCGTCAGCGCGCGAAGGACCCGACGCGGGGGTACATCGCCGACATCGTCGCCTGGACCGAGGCGATCCTTCCGGTCGCCAAGCCCAGAGGCACGAAGATCATCACGAACGCCGGGGGCGCCAACCCGAGGGCCGGCGCCGAACGGGTGCTCGAGATCGCCCGGCGCCACGGGCTCGACGACACCCGTGTGGGCGTCGTCTCCGGCGACGACGTCCTCGAGGCGATGCTCCGCCTGGCAGGCGAAGGGCTGCAGTTCCCGAACCTCGACACCGGCGAGGAGCACATCACCCGCATCGCCGATCAGATCATCGCCGCCAACGCCTACATCGGCTCCGAGGGCATCATCACCTGCCTGGAGCAGGCGGCAGACGTCGTCGTCGCCGGCCGGGTCTCCGACAACGCGCTGTACGCCGCCCCGCTCATGCACGAGTTCGGGTGGGGCTTCGACCAGCCCGAACTCGTCGGCGCGGCGGTCACGATCGGCCACATGGTCGAGTGCGCCGCACTGCTCACCGGGTCGCTGTCGAACTTCTGGGCCGAGGCCGGCGACACGTGGGACATCGGCTTCCCGATCGCCGAGGTGGACGAGCGCGGCGACGCGGTCTACTCCAAGATCGATGGCACCGGCGGCCTGCTCAACGAGTTCACCGTCAAGGAGCAACTGCTCTACGAGGTGCACGACCCGGCGAACTACATCATGCCGGACGGCATCGCCGACTTCACCGCCCCGACGGTCACCCAGGTCGGCCCCGACCGCGTGAAGATGACCGGCATGACCGGCAAGGCGCGACCGGACACCCTGAAGGTCTGCGTCGGCTACTCCGACGGCTGGATCGGCGACGGCATCGCGATGTTCTCCTGGCCCGACGCCCTCGCCAAGGCCCGGAAGGGGGAGGAGATCGTCCGCGAGCGGCTCAAGCTCACCGACGTCACCCCGCGCGCGATCAATTTCGAGTACCTCGGCGTGAACACCCTGCACGGGCCCACCGCCCCGGAGCCGGAGTGCGAACCCAACGAGGTCGGGCTGCGGGTCGCCGCGCACTGCACCACCTCCGCGGAGGCCCACGCCGTGCGCCAGGAGATCCTGCACCTGTGGACGCTCGGCGGCGTCGGGTCGGCGATCGCCCCGCCCGGGCGCCCGCGGCCCGTCATCAGCCTCTGGCCGACGCTCATCCCGCGGGATGCCGTCGAGGTGTCGGCCGAGGTCCTCGAGGCGTAACGGCATGCTGGAGCAGGAGCGTGACGGCGGCGTGCTCACGCTGGCCTTCGCCGACCCCGAGCGACGCAACGCGCTCGGCTACGCCGAGGTCGGCGATCTCCTCGCGGCGCTGGCCGACGCCGACGGCGACGAGACGGTCCGCTGCGTGGTGCTCACCGGCCGCGGGCCGGCGTTCTCCGCCGGCGGCGACCTGCGCGGCTTCTCCGCGGAGCTCAAGGCCTCGGCGCACGACTTCTGGGACAGCGGAGCGGTGTGGGCCGACCTCTTCACGCTGGTGCCCCGCCTGCGCTACCCGGTCGTGGCCGCGGTGAACGGGCCCGCGCTCGCGGGCGGCTGCGGCATCGTGGCGCTCGCCGACCTCGCCATCGCCTCGTCGGAGGCCTCCTTCGGGCTCACCGAGATCCGCATCGGCCTGTTCCCGATCGTCGTGCTCCCCGCCGTCGAGCGGGTCGTCGGCGCCAGGGCCGTGCGGGAGCTGGCCCTGACCGGCAGGCGCATCGACGCCGTCGAGGCCGCGAGGATTGGTCTGGTCAACCGCGTCGTGGCACCGGAGGACTTGCAGGCCACCGCCATGGCGACCGCCCGGGAGCTCGCCGCCCTCCCACCCACCGCGATGGGCCTCGGCAAGCGGCTGCTCGCCGACCTCGCCGGGCTCGACTACGACGCGGCGGTCAACCACGCTCGCGCGATGCGGGGCGTCTTCCTGCACACCGCGGACCTCGCCGAGGGCATCTCGGCATTCCTGGACAAGCGCCGCCCACGGTGGTGACGCGCCGAGAGGAGAGCACCGTGCAACTGGTCGACATCGCGTACGCGCGATCGGGGGACAAGGGCGACGTGTCCAACATCGGCGTGATCGCGAAGGACTCCGCCGCCTACGAGGTGCTCGGCCGCGTCCTGACGCCCGAACGGATCTCCGACCACTTCGGCGACTGGGTCCGGGGCGAGGTGACCGTCTACGCGCTGCCGAACGTCGAGGCCTACAACGTCGTCTGCCGCCGCGCCCTCGGCGGGGGCGCGACCTCGACGCTGCGCCTGGACCAGACCGGCAAGGCGATGTCCACCGCGCTGCTGCGCTTGCGGATCGACGGGTGATGGACACCCAGCCCGACGCGGACGTCAACAAGGTCGCCGACGAGAAGCTCCAGGCGGCACGCCTCGGCGGACCCGAGAAGTACCGGCAGCGCCAGCTCGACTCGGGGAAGCTCTTGGTCCGCGACCGCCTCGAGCGGCTGCTCGACCCCGGCTTCCGGGTCGAGGACGGGCTGCTGGCCCGCTTCGAGCAGGGACTGCCCGGCGACGCCGTCGTCACCGTGATCGGCAAGATCGCCGGGCGGACGGTGTGCGTGATCGCGAACGACTTCACCGTCAAGGCGGGGACCTGGGGTCACAAGACCTTCGAGAAGATCACGCGGATGCAGGACGTCGCCCTGGAGATCGGCGCGCCGCTGATCTACCTCATCGACTCCGCCGGCGCGCGGATCGACGAGCAGTTCGAGAGCTACGCCGGCCGGCGCGCGTGGGGCAACATCTTCTTCAACCTCGTCAAGCTCTCGGGGAAGGTCCCGCAGCTCTGCGCGCTGTTCGGGCCCTCGCCTGCCGGCAGCGCCTACGTGCCGGCGCTCTGCGACCTGATCGTCATGGTGGAGGGCCAGTCGACCGCCTACATCGGCTCGCCGCGGATGGCCGAGATGGCCACCGGCGAGAAGGTGACCCTCGAGGAGATGGGCGGGGCACGCATGCACAGCACCACCTCGGGCCTCGGGGACGTGCTCGTGCCGGACGAGGTCGAGGCGCTCGCGGTCCTCCGCCGCTACCTGGAGTTCATGCCCTCGTCCTGGCAGGGGGACCCGCCGGTCGTCGCGGCCCGCCCGCCAGCCCCGCACCGCCCGATCGCGGAGATCGTCCCGGAGCGCGAGAACCTCGCCTTCAACATGCACGAGCTCGTCGCCGCGATCGTCGACGAGGGGTCCTTTTTGGAGATGAAGGCGCTGTGGGCCCGCGAGCTGATCACCGGGTTCGCGCGGATCGAGGGGCGCGGGGTCGGGGTGCTCGCGAACAACTCGCGCATCAAGGCGGGGGTGCTGTTCCCCGACTCCTCGGACAAGGCCGCGCGGTTCGTGTGGCTGTGCAACGCCTTTGGGATCCCCCTGCTCTTCCTGCAGGACATCCCGGGGTTCATGGTCGGCAGCGCGGTCGAGAAGCAGGGCATCATCCGCCACGGGGCGAAAATGCTGTTCGCCGTGTGCGAGGCGACCGTGCCGCGCATCGCCGTGATGGTGCGCAAGGCCTACGGCGGCGGCTACCTGGCGATGTCCGGCTCGCCGACCGCCCCCTCGGCGGTCCTCGCCCTGCCGACCGCCCGGCCGGCGCTCATGGGCCCGGCGGCCGCGATCAACGCGATCCACGCGAAGCGGCTCGAGGCGATGGCCGACCTCGACGAGCGGCGCCGGTTCGTGATGGAGAAGCAGTCCGAGTACTCCGCCGAGGTTGACGTCTTCCAGGTCGCCTCCGACAACTCGGTGGAGGCCGTCGTCCCGGGTGACGAGCTGCGCGCCGAGCTCGCCAGCCGCTTCGAGATCTACTGCCGCCGGCCCGCCGGCCGGCAGGAGCGCCGCAACGGCGTGTATCCGGTCTAGCGCGCCGGTGTTCGACTCCCTGCTCATCGCGAACCGGGGCGAGATCGCCCGCCGGGTCATCCGCAGCGCGCGCGCCCTGGGAATCCGGACCGTGGCGGTCCACTCCGAGGCCGACGCCGGGGCCCTGCACGTCCGCGACGCCGACGAGGCTGTCGCGATCGGCGGCCCCCGGCCGGCGGACTCCTACCTGAACGCGGTCGCGATCCTGGCCGCGGCCGCGACGACGGGGGCGCAGGCGGTGCACCCGGGATACGGGTTCTTGTCGGAGAACCCGGGGTTCGCCCGTGCGGTGGAGGACGCGGGACTGATCTGGGTCGGTCCGTCGGCCGAGTCGATCGCCGCCGTCGGGGACAAGATCAGCGCGCGCAACCTCATGGCGGCGATCGGGGTGCCGGTGCTCGGCGGCTCGGAGGAGCCGCTGAAGGACGCCGGCGAGGCGCTGGCGGCGGCGCAGGTGATCGGCTATCCGGTGATCGTGAAGGCCTCCGCGGGCGGCGGCGGGATCGGGATGCGCATCGCGGCCGACGACGCGGCGCTCGGCACGGCGTTCGAGGCGACGCGCGGCCAGGCGGAGCGCTTCTTCGGCGACGGCGGGATCCTCGTCGAGCGCTACCTCCCCGACGCGCGTCACGTCGAGGTGCAGATCCTCGGCCTGGCCGACGGCCGCGTCGTGGCTCTCGGCGAGCGGGAGTGCTCGGTCCAGCGGCGCTACCAGAAGGTCGTCGAGGAGTCGCCGTCGCCCGCGGTCGACGACGCGCTCCGGGCGCGCATGCTCACGGCTGCCGTCCGCGCGGGCGAGTCGATCGGCTACCGCAGTGCGGGGACTGTCGAGTGCCTGGTGAGTGACGGCGACTTCGTGTTCCTCGAGATGAACGCCCGCCTGCAGGTCGAGCACCCGGTGACCGAGCTCGTCACCGGGATCGACCTCGTCGCCGCGCAGCTGCGCATCGCCGCGGGCGCGGAGCCGGGCTTCGACCCGGACGCGGTCGTCGCCGACGGGCACGCCATCGAGTTGCGGGTGTACGCCGAGGACCCCAAGCGGTTCCTCCCCTCTCCGGGCACCATCGCGGAGTGGGTGGAACCGGCCGGCGAGGGCATCCGCGTCGACGCCGGCTACACCTGCGGCGACGAGGTGACGCCCTTCTACGACCCGCTGCTCGCGAAGCTGTCGGTCTGGGGGCCGGACCGGGACGCAGCCGTCGCCCGCGGCCAGGACGCCGTCGCCGCGTTCCGCATCGCAGGCCCCAAGACGAATTTGCCGTTCCTCGCCGAGGTACTCGCCCACGAGTCGTTCCGCTCGGGCGCGTACACCGCCCGGCTGGTCGACCAGATGCGGGCCTGACCCCGCCCCGACGACGTCAGAAGGAGAGAGCGTGGCACACGAGGTCGTGGCCGACATGGCCGCGAACGTCTGGAAGGTCCTCGTCTCCGAGGGCGCGAACGTCGAAGCGGGCGAGACCCTCGTCATCCTCGAGTCGATGAAGATGGAGATCCCGATCGACGCCGATGTCGCCGGGCTGGTGACCAGCGTCGGGGTCGAGGAGGGCGGCAGCGTCCAGGAGGGCGACGTCATCGCCGTCATCGCCGTCGTCGAGTAGCGAACCACCACCACCCCCGCAAGGAGCCTCTTCGCATGTCCAGCGCCGCGTTCCCCGCCCCCCGTCCCGTTCTCGCCGACCTGGTCCCGGGCTCCCTCGCGCGCGACGCCGCCCTCGTCGCCGGCGCCGCGCTGCTGACCGCCGCGGCGGCTCAGGTCGTCGTCCCCCTGCCCTTCACGCCCGTCCCGATCAGCGGCCAGACATTCGCCGTCCTGTTGTGCGCGGCGGCGCTCGGGCCGTTGCGCGGGTCGCTCGCCCAGGGCCTGTACCTGCTCCTCGGGATGCTCGGCCTGCCGTTCTACGCCGGCGGCGAGTCCGGCTGGCAGGCCGCCACCGGCGCGACCGGCGGCTACCTGATCGGCTTCGTCGCCGCCAGCGTCGTCGTCGGCACGCTCGCGCGGCGGGGCCTCGACCGCAGCGCCGTCGGGATGGCCGCCGCCTTCCTGGCTGGCAGCGTCGTCGTCTACGCCTTCGGTGCGCCGTTCCTCGCTGTCGTCGCCGGTGTGACGCTGCCCGAGGCGGTCCGTCTCGGCGTCGCGCCGTTTCTCGTCGGCGACCTCGTCAAGGCGCTGCTCGCGGCCGGGCTGGTGCCGGCCGCCTGGCGTGTCGCGAACAGCCGCTGAGGCCGCTGAGTTGGGCGTCGCCGTCGTCGCCGCGGGCCAGACCCGTTTCGGCGACCACCCGACCTCCGGCGTCAAGGAGCTGTTCGGCGCCGCCGTCGACGACCTGCTCGCCGACGCCGGCACCGCTGTGGACCTCGATCGGATCGACGCGGCGTTCGTCGGCAGCCTCAGCTGCGGCCAAGGGATGCAGCTGGGCAACTTCGCGCCCGCGCTGCTCGACGACGCCGGCCTCCCGCCCGTGTCGGCCCTGCACGTCGAGAATGCCTGCGCGTCCGGGGGATTCGCGGTGCAGCAGGCGGTCCAGGCGGTCGCCTCGGGCCAGTACCGCTGCGTGCTGGCGGCCGGCGTCGAGAAGATGCGCGACGTGTCAGGGGACAAAGGCCGCTACTGGCTCGGGATCTCCGGGGACACCGAGTACGAGCGGCTCGCGGGGCTGACGTTCGCCGGCGTGTTCGCCCTGATCGCCAGCAGGCTGCTCCACGACGGAGCGGTCACCCGCGAGGACCTGGCGCGGGTGTCGGTGAAGAACCACCGCCACGCCGCGCTCAACCCGAAGGCGCACCTGCGCCGGCGCCTGACCGTCGAAGACGTCCTCGCCGCCCCGGTGGTCGCTGCCCCGCTGGGCGCCTTCGACTGCTGCCCGACGAGCGACGGCGCGGCCTGCGTGCTCGTGACCGACTCGTCGATCGCCGCGGAGTTCACCGACCGTCCCGTTGAGGTCGCGGGCTGGGGGTCGGCGAGTGACAGCCTCGCCCTGCACTCCCGCGCCGACTTCACCCGGCTCGACGCGGCCCGGCGCGCCGCCGACGCGGCGTACGCCATGGCCGGGGTCGGACCCGACGGCCTGGACGTCGTCGAGGTGCACGACTGCTTCACCGTGGCCGAGCTCGTCGCCTACGCAGAGCTCGGCCTGAGCTCGATCGCCGAGGCCGGTGCCCGCCTGCGGGCAGGCGAGTTCGACCTCGGCGGCCGGCTCCCGGTGAACACGTCCGGCGGGCTGAAGGCGAAGGGCCACCCGATCGGGGCGACCGGCGTCGGTCAGATTGCCGAGCTGTTCGGCCAGCTCCGCGGCGACATCGCCCAGCCCGAGCGGCAGGTCCCCGGCGCCGAGGTCGGCCTGGCCTACAACATGGGCGGCAGTGGCGCGTCGGCCGTCGTCACAATCCTGCGTCGGGCGGCGGACTGACGTGGTCGGCCTCGCGGCGTACGGCTGCTACTTCCCCGCCGCGCGCCTGACGGCCGCCGAGACCGAGCGCGTCTGGGGGAGCCCGATCGCGGACCTGGACTCCAAGCCGGTCGCCGCAGCCGACGAGGACGCGCTCACCCTCGCTGCCGCCGCCGCGGCGACGATCGACGGCGATGCCGCGCTGGGCTCGATGTCACTGGCGTCGACCACCCTGCCGTACCGGCGGAGGGTCCAGATCGGGGTGCTCGCGCGGGCCCTCCGGTCGGGAGGCGACAGCCTGTTCACCACGGAGCACACCACCTCGGCGCGGGCCGGGACGGAGGCGCTCGCCGTCCAGCTCCTCGCCGTCCGGGCGTCGGGTCGCAGCGGCATGGTCGTGGCCGCCGACGTGGCGTCGCCGACCGGTGACGCGCACCGGGCGGCGGTCCTCGGCGCCGGCGCCGTGGCGCTGCTCGTCGCCGAGGACGGTGCCGTCGCGACGTTCGAGGCGTCCGCGCACCACGTCGCCGAGGACCCGGGTCTGGACTTCGTGCCCGCCGGTGAATCCGCTCTCCAGGACGTGCAGGTCTCGGGGTACACACAGGAGGCGCTCGGTGCCGCCGTCCGGGGTGCCGTGGAGCCGCTGCTGCACCGGCTCGGGCGGACGCCCTCCGACTACCGCTTCCTCGTGCTCGGAACCATGCCCGGCCGGCTCCTCGACGCCGCGGCGAGGGGGTGCGGCTTCACGCGCGAGCAGTCGCGGCCGGTGTGGGCCTTTCCGTCGACCGGCGACCTCGGCGCCGCGGGAGCGCTGACGAACCTGGCGCTGGCACTGGACACGGCTGAGCCGGGCGACCGCATCCTGTTGGTCGGCTACGGGGCCGGGTCGGGGGCGGACGCGCTGAGCTTCACGGCCGGCGAGTCGGCCGGGCGGGGAGCCGTCGCCCGCGCACTGGCGGGAGGGCGCCCGGTCGACGCGCTCACCTACCTGCGCATGACCGGAAGGATCTGACATGGGCGCACACGTCTCGGTCCCGATGTACCGGCGGACGCTGGCGGCGAGGGTGGGACTCGAGGGCCGGCGCTGCGACCGCTGCTCGGCGGTCTCGTTCCCTCCCAGGGGAGCGTGCGGGCAGTGCCGCGGTCGCAGTCTCACGCCCGTGCGGCTCTCGGGCGTCGGGACGCTCCAGGCGTGGACGTACATCACCGCCGCTGGCGCTCCGCCCGAGTTCGCGGCGCAGGTTCGGCGCGACGGCGGCTACCACGTCGGTCTCGTCGCGCTGCAGGAGGGGCCGCGCGTCGCGGGGCAGCTGGTCGACGTCAGCGACCCCGAGATCGGGCAGCCGGTCCGTGCCGTCGTGCGGCGCCTCTACGAGGAGGAGGGCGTGGTGCGGTACGGCTTCAAGTTCGCCCCCCACATGGGCGAGCAACTTCCGGCAGAGGGCGTGTGAATCGAATCGGGCAGAGGTCGACAATCTGAATCTGAAAATCTTTCCTTGCGCCCGAAGGGGCTCAAGCCGTGCCCTACTCGCCGGTCGTCAGCATGCCGTCGCTGACCGAGACCTCGACGTTCTCCGGGCGCATCCCCGGAAGCTCGACCCGCATCACAGATACAGATCGATTCCCCAGGTGCTAGTCAAGTCAAAGGATGCACGATTCCACTCTTTCCATCGAGGCGATTGAACGCTTCGTCTTGTCATATATAGATGCGATGGCTAGGGCACCACTGCCCGGGACGGCCCCGAGGCGCGCAACAGCGCAGGTAACCGTCATTAAACTCGAGTTAGAGGAGGAGCGGCCGGACGAGGACGTAATCCGACAAGCTGGTAGGACGTTGCGGACCATAGCCGAAGGCGCGGCAGGCAGCGCGGTATGGGCGGGGATAGCGACGGTCGCGCTACAGCTCGGCTTCTGACCGACGCTGGGGCGATCGCGGAAGCCAACGACGGACGGGTTCGGCCGCCGAACCGACGGCTTCCATCGTTGCTTGATGGACTCGACTCATCGAAGCCTGGTACCACCCGCACGTCACCGGCGCCGAGCCTGTGACGCACCTGCATGCGCCCGCCTGCCGCCAGCCACGGCGCTTCGGGCAGCTCCAACCAGTCCCACTGGCACTCATCTCCGGCAGGATGGTCCATGTCGATCGTGGCCCCGCGCCGCCGCCCCGCGACACGACACGCACGACGGGCGCAGCCCGCGCTCGCTAGCATCCGCGTGAACGTCTGATAGCTGCGGTCATAGCCCAGCGCCGACGAGCTCGTCGAACAACGCCGTGGCCGCCACATGCGCGTCGTCGGCGAAGCGGGCGCGCACATAGCGGTCGAACACCTCGCCGGCCGGGAGCCCGACCCGCTCGATCTGGTAGCGCCGCGGTGCAGGACGCCCTGCTCGACGAGCTCGTCGGCGGTGGCGCCGGGCTCGAAGCTGGGTTGAGCTGCACCCAGGGGTCGGGCCACAGCAGCCCCTCGTCGATCGCCTGCTGGACGGTCGCGGCGATGCGCTTGTCGGCGATGTCGACGAAGCTGCGCGTGAAGCCGGCGTAGTCCTCGAGCACCTGCTCGTGCAAGCGGAAGACATCCAAGCGCGCTCTGCCCCCTTGGCCGACTGTCGACGAACCCTACACAACCTGACACAACCTGGTGACGCTCCGTGGTGTCGATTGCGCGGGGCGCGAGCCGCGAGGCGGCGGCGGGTGGCGAGGAGGGCCGCGCCATCGAGCGGTACCGTCCACGCCGCACACCCTGGGAGATCCCGATGGCCGATCTGGACGAGCTCTTCGCCGCGTTGTCCGACTTGGCGAGCGCGCCCGGAGGGGCGAAGGCGACGTCGGTGCGCCAACCGGAGGCCACGGGCGGATCGTCGTCCCGACGGCGGTCCGCGCAGAGGCTGGTGGCGTCGCGGCGACGCACTGCGGCGGACGCGAATCGACTCGTGCAACACGACGATCCGCTCGATCGCGAAGGGGGTGATCGGGTGGTCGAGCTGCGTCGCGCCGTGCCCTCGGCCTCGGTCGTCGACGCGTGCGTCGCGGTGGCGGCCGAGCGCGTCTGGGCGCCGCTCCTCCTCAGCGCCGAGCGTGATATTGGTACCGCCATTGCCGGAAGAGCCGGCCGGCTTTCTCGTTCCACGCCATGAGGCGGTCGGGTCGCAGTTGCGCGATGACCTCCCGGAGCTCCGGTGAGGTGCGCTCGGACAGCGCCAGCACCAGCAGCGCGGTCGTGCGGGTCAGGACGGTGTAGATCC
>JACCXR010000230.1 GCA_013696915.1 Euzebyaceae bacterium | reverse complement strand
TGACGAACACCCGGAACACGCCGGCCGAGGCGTTGGAGCTCGCGTACCCGCTGCGGGTCTGGCGCTACGAGCTGCGTGAGGGTTCGGGCGGCGAAGGCCTGCATCCCGGCGGGGAGGGGCTCGTGCGGGAGATCGAGACGCTCGCCGGCGCCACGCTGACGCTGCAGACCGAGCGCCGGGAGCGCGGCCCGTGGGGACTGCGCGGCGGAGGGGACGGGGAACCGGGCGTGAACACGCTGGTCCGCGCCGGCGGCACCGAGGAGCCGCTGGCGGCCAAAGGCACCTGGGAGCTGCGCGCCGGCGACCGCGTGCGCGTCGTCACGCCGGGGGGCGGTGGCTGGGGGCCGCCCGACGGGCAGGAGCAGGCGCGCGGGTAGGCGCCACAGCCCACTCCTGCGGCCGCCGGGGTCGGCGGGAACGCCGACGCACCCAACCCTTGAAGGGTAGGCGCCACAGCCCGCGCCTACCCTTCGAACGTTGGGCCCCGGGGACCCGCGGCCGCCGGGGGAAGGCCGGCGCACCTAAACTCTTGAAGGGTAGGCGCCCGGCTCAGGTCAGCGTCCCGATCCCGGGACGCGGACGTCGATCCAGACCAGCCGGTGGTCCGAGCTCGGGAACGGGAACTCCCCGACCAGCCGGAAGAGCGGACTGTCCTGGCGCGGCCAGAACACCGCCGCGTCGGTGATGCGCAGGTTCTTGCGCGGCAGGACGTAGTCGGCGCGGAGATTGCCGGGCGCCGGGTCGTCGGCGAAGTCGGCCGTGTCGAACCGCGGGTCGGACCGGTGGCGGTCGTTCGCCCCGCCCTGCAGCCGGGCGGCCTCGACGGCGCCCCGGCTCGACGGCGTGACGCGCGTGTTCACGAGCGGGTGCTCGGTCAGCTGCTGGATCGCGCCCGGCACGCTGTCCCCGTCGAGCGGGTCGGAGTTCTGGTCGCCTGCTATGACGAAGAGCGCGCCCGGGCGGAGCCCGCCGCGGGCGCCGGCGTCGTCGTAGATGTAGCGGCCGCGGGCGGGGTGGACGTAGTCGGCCCAGAAGCGGATCTCGTCGTGGTTGCGGAGCCCGTTGCGGTTCTCGGGCCCGTCGAACACGGGCGGTGTCGGGTGGCTGACCAGGAAGTGGACGCGCTTGCGGCCGATGTCGATCGGCACGTCCCAGTGGCTCTTCGACGACAGCCGGAACACGTCGAGCTCCGCGGGGGAGTACCAGTCGGCCGGCGCCGGGGTGGCCGGATCGTCGGGCAGCAGCGCGCCCGGCATGTCGCGCCACAGGAAGGTCTGGAAGGTGCGGACCGCCGACCGGGCGATCGGGTACCGCGAGTACACGGCCATGCCGAACTGGCCGGGGAAGAAACCGAACCCGAACGCGTCGTTCGGCCCGCCGACGCCGCCGCTGTTGTCGAGGTCGAACCCGGACGGGATGCCGGTGTTCGACGGCGCGACGTACCGGTAGGGATAGCGGATCGGCGCCGCGCCGTTGCGGCCGACTTCGAGGTAGTTGCGGGCGAACAGCTCCGCCGCGCGCCCGCCCGCGTCGTAGTCGAACTCGTTGACGAGCAGCACGTCCGGTCGCGTCCGCTGGATGATCTCCGCGACGGCGCCGGCCTGGGCGTTCGAGCGGGTCGACAGGTCCTCGATGAGCTCACCCGGCGCCGAGCGGTTCAGCGACGCGTTGAACGTCGCGAACCGCACCTCGGCGGTCCCCTGGGACGGCGGGGGCGCCGACGGGGACGGTCCCGGCCGCGCGCCGGCGGTCGGGGCGGCCGCTCCGGCGAGCAGCGCGGCGAGGAAGGCGGCGAGCAGCGGACGCAGCACACGGGTCACGGCATGTCCTCTTGTCATCAGTACAGGAACATCGGCTTGCCGCCGACGTGGCGGACCTTCGGGCGGTAGGCGTCCGCGTCGTACAGCGCATCGACGTCGACGCGGCGCGCCCCCTCCCCGGTGACGCTGATCGGCACGTTCGTGTAGGTGCCGTTGCGCAGGGCGACCATGCGGCCGCGGGAGCCCTCGACGGCCAGGTCGGCCGCCATGACCGCGTAGTTCGTCGCGACCATCAGGTCGAGGGAGTCCGGGCTGCCGGACCGCATCAGGTAGCCGACCTGCTGAGCGATGATCCCCTCACCGGTGCGCTCTTTCAGCAGCTCGCCGGTGAGGCCGCCGATGCCGCCGAGCTTGCGGTGACCGTAGGCGTCGGCCTCGCCGCGCAGCTGGAGCTCGCCGCCCTCGAGCGTGGCGCCCTCGGAGATCGTGACCATCGCGTACCCGGAGGGGTTGGACCGCTTGTCGTGCATCAACTTCTCGGCCAGGCGGTCGATCGAGAACGGCACCTCCGAGATGATCGCGCGGTCCACCCCGGCCAGGTAGGCGGAGATCAGCGACGTCTCCCCGCTGTAGCGGCCGAATAGCTCGACCACCGCGAGGCGCTCGTGCGACCCGGCGCTGGTCCGCAGGTTGTGGATGAACCCGACGCTGCGGGTCACCGCGGTGGAGAATCCGATGCAGTAGTCGGTGCCGTGGACGTCGTTGTCCATCGTCTTGGGGATCGCGACCACCGGGACGCCCTCGGTGTGCATCCGCAGCGCGTAGGACAGGGTGTCGTCCCCCCCGATCGGGATGAGGGCGTCGATGCGCAGCGCCGTCAGGACGTCCAGGACGTGGGGGGTGAAGTCGGAGGTGCCGTCGGGGTCGCCCCGATCGGCGAGGAAGTCCGGGACATCCGCCGGTTTCACCCGCCCGGGGTTGGTGCGGGACGTGTGCAGCACGGTCCCGCCCGTGCGGTCGATGGTGCGCACCCTGCCGGGGTCGAGCTCGATGGTGCACGCCCCGACCGACGTGGCGTCCTCCGGCCGGCAGTCGAGCAGGCCGCCCCACCCCCGGCGGATCCCGACGACCTCGTGGCCGTCGTCGACGACGCGGTTGACGACCGCCTTGATGCACGGGTTCAGGCCCGGAACGTCGCCGCCGCCCGTCAGAATGCCGATGCGCATGGTCGTCCTCGGTCGCGACTGTCCCGCCCCCGCTCCCGGCTGGCGGAGGGACATTCGTAGACGCTGGCCGCCCGCGCGTCCAGTGACCGTTCGATGAAGGGATGACGATGACGCTCACGATCGGGACCGGACCGTTCGGACCGCAGTCCGGCGGGGTGTTCAACTTCACGGCCGACGGCCCCGCGCACGTCCTGTACTTCGAGGACTACCCCCGCCGCGTCCGCGCGGTGTTCGGCGGCGAGACGGTGATCGACAGCCGGCGCGTGAAGCTGCTCCACGAGACCGGGCTCCTGCCGCTGTACTACTTCCCGTTCTCCGACGTGCGCGGCGACCTGCTGGAGCCCACGGACCACACGACCTTCTGCCCGTTCAAGGGGGAGGCGGACTACCGGTCGGTGCGGGTGGGAGACCGCGTGGCCTCCAACGCCATCTGGGGCTACCCGCAGACGATCCCCTCGGCGCCGCCGATCGCCGGGTACGTCGCCTGCTACTGGGACGCGATGGACGCCTGGTTCGAGGAGGACGAGGAGCAGTTCGTCCACGCGCCCGACCCCTACCACCGCGTCGACGTCCGGGCCAGCTCCCGCCACGTCCGGGTCATCGTGGAGGGCGAGGTCGTCGCCGAGTCCCGGACGCCGACGCTGCTGTTCGAGACCAGCCTGCCGCCGCGCTACTACCTTCCCGCGGCCGACGTCCGCGCCGACGTCCTGGTCCCCAGCGAGACCACCAGCCGGTGCCCGTACAAGGGGACCGCGTCGTACCGGTCGGTCCGCGTCGGCGGCGCGATCGCGCCCGATCTCGTCTGGACCTACCCGGAGCCGCGCGCCGAGGTGGCGCAGCTCGCGGGCCTCTACTGCTTCTACAACGAGCGGACCGACATCGAGGTCGACGGCGAGCTCCAGCCCCGCCCGCTCACCCGCTTCTCCTGACCTTCCCCGCGCGGGACGGTGCCCAGCCGATGATCGCCTCCGCCTCGACCTCCACCTTCCAGCGGGGATCGAGCAGTCCGGCGACGACGACCATGGTCGCCGCCGGGCGGGCGGCGCCGAACACGCTGGCGTGCTCACGGCCGACGGCCTCGGCGTCCGCCGGGTCGGTCAGGTACATCCGCGTGCGCACCACGTCCTCCGGCGCGGCGCCGGCCTGGCGCAGCGCTGCGCAGATGATCTCGAGGCAGCGACGCATCTGACCGCCGGCGTCCGGGTCGCACGAGCCGTCGGGCCGGATCGGTGCCGTGCCGGCGACGAGGACCCGGCCGTCCACCCGGACGGCGCGGCTGAATCCCACCGTCGCCTCGTAGGCCGACCCTGACCCGATTCTCATGGTGGCGGTCGCGCAGCGACCGCCATGGGATTGCCGGACCCGACCCGCTGCCTTTCCGGAACCATGCCGCATCCTCGCACACCGTCCGGGTATCGTCCCCGGCGCCATGGGGGGTGCAGAGCGTATGCCAGGCGGCGGCCGGTGAGGCGCATCCGCGTGGGCACGGCCTCGTGGACCGACCCGACGCTGCTCAAGGACGCCGACTTCTACCCGAAGAAGTCCATGACCGCGGAGCAGCGGCTGCGCCACTACGCCTCGATCTACACGATGGTCGAGGTCGACGCGACGTACTACTTCCCGCCGACTGCGGAGCTCGCCGGGATGTGGGTGCGCCGCACGCCCACGGACTTCCGCATGGACGTGAAGGCGTACGCGCTGTTCACCCACCACGCCGCCACCGCGAAATCGGTGTGGCCGGATGTCGCCGCCGACCTGCCGGACGAGCACCGCGGCAAGCGCTCCGTCTACCTCACGCACCTGCCGCCGGCCTCGGTGGACCGGGCGTGGGAGCACTTCCGCCAGGCGCTCATGCCGCTGCACTCGGCGGGCAAGCTCGGTGCCGTCTTCTTCCAGTTCCCCCCGTGGTTCCGCCCGCGCAGGGACAACCGCGACTATCTCCGCGAGCTCCCGGGGCGGCTCCCCGACTACCAGGTCGCGGTCGAGTTCCGGCACGGCAGCTGGCTGGCTGACGACACGCGCGCGCGGACGATCGACCTGCTGGAGTCGGCCGGCCTGGCCTACGTCTGCGTCGACGAGCCGCAGGGGTTCTCCTCCTCCGTGCCGCCGGTGCTCGCGGCCACCGCCGATCTCGCCGTCGTCCGCTTCCACGGCCACAACGCCGACACCTGGGAGGCGAAGGGCATCACCGCGGCGGAGCGGTTCCGCTACTCCTACGACGGGGAGGAGCTCGCGGGGTGGGCGCCGAAGATCGAGCGTCTCGCCGGCGAGGCGCGGGAGACCCACGTCGTGTTCAACAACTGCTACCGCGACTACGGGGTCGCCAACGCGCGCCAGCTCGGCGAGCTCCTCGGGGAGGGGCTGCAGCCCGGCGCGTGACGGGCCCGGGTGTCCGACCGGGCATTCACGGCGGCGCCGGTGCGTTGGCAGGATGGGACCACAAACTCCTCTTGCTTCCGACGATCGTGCCCCGATGACCAGCGCCGCCACCGCCCCGCTGTCCGTTCCCGCCTTCCGCAACCTCTGGCTCGCGTCGATCCTGTCGAACCTGGGATCGTTCCTGCAGACCGTCGCCGCCTCGTGGCTGATGCTGCAGCTGACCGGCTCGCCGCTGTGGGTCGGCCTGATGGTCGCCTCGCCGACGCTGCCGCTGCTGTTCATCGCCCTGCCAGCCGGCGCGATGGCCGACCTCGTCGACCGCCGCAGGATCCTGATCGTGTCCCAGGCGATCATGGCCGCGGCCGCGGCCGCGACCGCCCTGCTGTGGTTCCTCGGGATCCTCACGCCGGGCGTCCTGCTCGCGCTCGGGCTGCTGCTCGGCGTCGGCCTGTCGCTCAGCCTTCCGGCATGGCAGGCGATGGTGCCGGACCTCGTCCCCAGCGGCCAGGTCGCGGGCGCGGTCGCGCTCAACTCGGCGGCCTTCAACGTCGCCCGCGCGGTCGGTCCGGCGCTGGGCGGCATCGTGGTGGCCACGGCCGGACCCGGCGCGGCCTTCCTCGCGAACGCGGCGTCGTACCTGGCGGTCATCGCCGCGCTCGCCACCTTCCGCACCCGCGCGCTGGACGGCGAGTCGGAGTCGATCACCACCGCGATCGCCAGCGGGCTGCGCTACGCCCGCTTCACCCCCGCCTACCGGTGGCTGCTGCTCGTCGCGTCGCTGTTCGCGCTGACCTCGGCCGTGCTGCAGGCGATGCTGCCGAACCTCACCGCCGACGTGCTCGGAGGGGGGGCGGCGACCTACGGCCTCCTGCTCGGCGCGATGGGCGTCGGCGCGCTCGCCGGCGCGTTCAGCCGGCCGTGGGCCGGCGGGCGCTTCGGTGCGGCCATGGTGCCGGCCTCGATCGCCGTGTTCGGCCTGGCCGGGATGGGCGTCGGCCTGTCGCGGACCCTGCCGCTCGCCGCCGTGGGGATGGCCGTCACCGGTGTCCTCTGGGTCTGGATCCTGTCGACGCTGAACGCCACCGCGCAGCTGCTGTCGCCGCGGTGGGTGCGCGGCCGGATCATGAGCCTCTACACGCTCGCGTTCCTCGGGCTGCTCCCGGTCGGGTCGATCCTGGCGGGGGCGCTCGGCTCCGTCGTCGGGCCGGCGAACGCGATCGTGGCGCTGTCCTTGGGGACCGTGATCCTCGGGCTCGCCGCCCTGAGGATGCCGCTGCCGGTCCTGGAACGCGTCGTGACGCCGTCGCCCCCGGAGGACTGGGAGCCGGTCCCGCACCCGTCCGCCGTCGGCGGCGACCCGGTCATGATCGTGAACACCTGGGAGATCGACGAGGACCGGCTCGCCGACTACCTCGCCGTCATGGACGAGCTGCGGCTCGTGCGGCTGCAGACCGGCGCGTTCCGCTGGCGGCTGTTCCGCAACGTCGGCGACGCGCACCGCATGACGGAGGTCTTCCTCCTGCACTCCTGGGAGCAGCACCTGCGCCAGCACCGGCGGATCGACGCCGCCGCCGCGGACGTCATTCGCCGGGCGCGCCGGTTCGACCGGTCCGGGGAGCCCGAGACGCACCACCTGGCCGCGATCGACGTCACCGACCCGGCCGCCCGGCCCGAGTGGGACGCCCTCGTCGCTGTCCACGAGGAGCTGCACCGCGAGGACGCCATCCCGCTGCCCGGGGTGCCGGGCGGCGCGGACGGGCCGGACGGGCCGGACGGGCCGGACGGTCCCCGGATCCCGCCGGCCGCCACGCACCCGGCTTCAGTCCGCAGACCGGCGCGGGCGGCCGCCGGTGCGGGCGTCTCCGCTGACCATTCGTAGGGCTCAGTCGCTGCGGCGGACGAGCCACAGCGCGCCCGAGCCCTCGCTGACCGTCGCGTAGCCGGTCCCGTCGGCGAGGTAGGCGATGGCCTCCGACTGGGGCTCGACCGGGGCGGGGACCTCCCGGACCGGCCAGGACGGGAAGGTCGACAGGGGTGCCCCCGAGTCCGGCGCGACGTACTCGACGACGTGGTCGTAGGTGCGGAGCAGCACCCGCCCCGGCCGGCCGTCGCCGGCGGTGACGACGTCGCCGACGATGCGGCTGAGGGCCGGCCGCCGCGGCGGCGGCACGCCCGCCGGGCCGAGGTCGACCAGCGTCCCGTCGGCGAAGGCGGGAGCGGCGAGGAGGCGGGCCGCCCCGTTCTCCTTCGTCACGATCAGCGGCACGCCGTCCTGCCCGACGAGGAGCGCTTCGGCGTCCACGGGCAGGTCGGGATACGTGAGCGCGGCGACCGCGACCGCCACCGGGTCCTCCGGCACGCCGCCCGCGAGGTCGGGCTCGGGGAACCGCGCGATCCGCACGCGGTCGCGGCGCGCGCGGTTGTCGCCGATGTCGGCGACGTAGACGCACGTCTCCTGGGCCGCGGGGCCGCACGGGGCGACGGCGAGGTCCTCGGCGTCGCGGGCCCGGAATCCGTCGAGCACGACGGCGCCGATCGTCTCGCCGGTGGCGGTCAACGCCCAGACCTGTGTGGCCGGTCCGTCGTCGAGGAGCCACCACACGCCCGGGTTGCGGACGCTCGCGGCGAGCCCGCTGGCCTCCGGCACCGCTCCGAAGTCGTAGCTCCCGATCATCTCCGGCGCGGCGTAGCAACCCAGCGGGTCCGTGCAGACCGGCGAAGCGGTCGGCGCCGCGGTGTCCGGGGCCGGCGCTGCGGTGTCCGGGGCCGCCGGCGCCGCGGTGTCCGGTGAAGGCGCCGCGGTGTCCGAGTGTGACCGTGGGTCCTCACCGGCCGCCGGCGGTGCAGGCCCCCGGGGCGAGGCGCCGGGGGTCGCGCCGCCGGAGCGCGCGAGCGGCCCGGGGGAGGGCTCCGGAACGGTCGTCGAGGCCGGAGCCGGCGGTGCCGTCGTCGCGGGGGCGCTGCTGCACGCGACCGCGAGCACCGCGATGGCGGCCACGGCCGCCAGCTTGCTCACGCTCGGCTCCCACGTCGGCATCTCAGCATCCATGGGCGGTCGCTGCGCGACCGCCACCACCGAGGTCATGAGAATCGCCTCGGACGAGCCTCGGCGATTCACATCTCCGAGCGGGCGCTGCGCGACCGCCGCCCGGAATGGTGAGCGTCGCCTCCGCAGCCTCGGGCGTTCACGGGCCGGACGCTGCCCGTCACCCCGGCCGTCCGCAGTGTGGCCCGCCTGCCGCCGGTCGGCAAACCGCGCGTGTACAGTCGAACTCATGTTCGATGAACCATGGCTTGATGGGCTGAACGCGCCGCAGCGGGAGGCGGTCGCCCACGGTGACGGCCCGCTACTGGTGCTCGCCGGCGCGGGCAGCGGCAAGACGGCCACGCTGGCGTGCCGGGTCGCGCGGCTGATTGCAGACGGGGTGCCGCCGGAACGGATCCTTCTGCTCACGTTCACCCGCCGGGCCGCCGTCGAGATGCTGCAGCGTGCGGCGGCGCTCACGACCCCACAGGTGCAGCGGCGGGTGTGGGGCGGCACGTTCCACGCCGTCGGTCACCGGCTCCTGCGCGCCCACGGGCGTGCGCTGGGTCTCGCCCCGGAGTTCTCGGTGGTCGACCAGGGGGACGCGGCCGATCTGCTCGACCTCGTCCGCGACGACCTCGGCCTCGCCGGCGGCGACCGCCGGTTCCCGCGCAAGGACACGCTCGCGGCTGTCTACTCCCGCACCGTCAACGCCGGCGCACCGCTCGCCGAGGTCATCGGCCGGCACTTCCCGTGGTGCCGGCCGCACGTCGACGCCGTCGCCGGGCTCTTCCGCGCCTACACCGCCCGCAAGCGCGCGCAGCACCTGCTCGACTACGACGACCTGCTCCTGTGGTGGGACGCCCTGCTCGGTGTGCCGGGTGTCGGAGACGACGTCGCCAACCGCTTCGACCACGTCCTCGTCGACGAGTACCAGGACACGAACGCGCTGCAGGCGGGGATCGTGCGGCGGATGGGCCGGGCGTCGGCGAACGTCACCGTCGTCGGCGACGACGCCCAGGCGATCTACGGCTTCCGCGCCGCGAGCGTCGACCACATCCTGCGCTTCCCGGCGGACTTCCCCGGTGCGACGGTCGTCCGGCTCGAGCAGAACTACCGGTCGACGCAGCCGATCCTCGACGCCGCGAACGCCGTGATGGCCCAATCCGGGCTGCGCTTCGACAAGTCGCTGTGGTCGCAGCGGGCCGGGGCCGCCCGGCCGCGGCTGCACACCTGCGCCGACGAGGCGGACCAGAGCGAGCGGGTCTGCACCGCCGTGCTCGCACGCCGGGAGCAGGGGGTCGTCCTGCGGGACCAGGCAGTCCTGTTCCGCACCGGGCACCACAGCGCCCACCTCGAGATCGAGCTGGCCCGGCGGAACGTCCCCTTCGTGAAGTTCGGCGGTCTGCGGTTCCTCGAGGCCGCGCACGTCAAGGACCTGCTGGCGTTCCTGCGGCTGCTCGACAACCCCGCCGACGAGGTCGCGTGGTTCCGCGTGCTCCAGCTGCTCGACGGGATGGGGCCGGCCTCCGCCCGGCGGGTGCTGCGCGACCTGGTCGCCGCCGGACCCGATGCCGCCCTGCGCCGCCTGGTGGAGCAGCCGCCGCCCGTGCCCGCCGCGGCCGCGGCGGACTACGCGGCGCTGGGTTGCGCCGTCGCGGACTGCCTCGACGGCGCGCTCGGGGTGGGTGCTCAGATCGAGCGCTTCGGGCGCTTCTACGCGCCGCTGTGCGCCCGGCGCCACCGCAACGCCGCCGCGCGGCTGCGGGACCTCTCCCAGCTCGAGGTGATCGCCGGCGGAGCGCCGTCGCGGGCCGGCTTCGTCGCGGACCTGGTCCTCGACCCGCCGAACTCGACGGGGGACCTCGCCGGGCCACCGCTGCTCGACGAGGACTACCTCGTCCTGTCCACGATCCACTCGGCGAAGGGACTCGAGTGGGACTCCGTGCACGTCATCCACGCCGCGGACGGGATGATCCCGTCGGACATGGCGACCGGGTCCTCCGACGAGATCGAGGAGGAGCGGCGCCTGCTCTACGTGGCCCTCACCCGGGCCAAGGACCGGCTCGACGTCCACGTCCCGCTGCGCTACTACCACCAGCGCTTCGGCGGTCGCGACGCACACAGCTACGGCCAGGTCAGCCGGTTCCTCGCCGGCCAGCCGGCGACCGCCTTCGATGCCGTCGGCCCGGCCGTGACGCCGCGCGAGGCGGCGGAGTCCTCGGCCGCCCCGCCCGCCGCCGCCGTGGACCGCTTCCTGGAGCGGCTCTGGGGTTGATGCCGGCGACCGGCGCGGCGCGAGCTCCGCCCCTGCCGGGTCAGCGCTCGGCGTCGGGCTCGACGACGAGGTCGAGGCCGTGCATCGCGATCACCCTGACGCGGTCGCCGACGGCGAGCGGGCCCTCCGGCCGACGCGCCCGCCACAGCGCGCCCTCGACGAGTACCTGGGCGGTGCCCTCATCGGCGGTCCGGACGGTCCCATGGGCGCCGACCATCGTGCCGCTGGCGCCGGTGTACGCCGGCGCGTGCCGGGTCTTGTAGGCCAGCCGGCCGACGACCACCGCGGCGGCGCCCACGAGCAGGGGGACGGGCAGCAGGAACGACAGGTCGACGCCGATGCCGGTGGGTCGCTGGAACAGCAGGACCCCGGCGGCGATCAGCGCCAGCGTGCCGCCGCCGGCGAACACACCGACGCCGGGGACGAACAACTCGCCGACGAACAGGGCGATCGCGAGAACGAGCAGCACGACCCCCGCGACGTCGACCGGCAGGACGGCGAGGGAGAAGAACGCGAGCACGAGCAGGATCGCGCCGATCACGCCCCCCAGGCCGACGCCGGGGTTCGCCAGCTCGTAGATCACCGCCAGGCTTCCGATCGAGATGAACAGGAACGCGAGGTTCGGATCGGCGAGGCGCTGCAGCAGCGATCGGACGCCGGTCATCTCGAACTCGGTGACCGGTGCCTGGGCCGTGGCCAGCGTGCGCTCGGTCCCGTCGGCCAGCACGACGGTGCGGCCGTCGAGCTCGTCGAGCAGCGTGGCGCGGTCGGGGGCGACGAGGTCGACGGCGCCCACCTCCAGCGCCTCGGTCGCCGAGGCCGAGCGTCCGTCCCGGACGGTGTCGACCGCGAAGTCGACGTCGCGTCCCCGCTCCTCGGCGATGGCGGTGACGTAGGCGACCGCGTCGTTGACGACTTTGTCGAGCACCTCGCCGCCCTCGAGGTCGATCGGCGTGGCCGCGCCGATGTTCGTGCCCGGCGCCATGGCGGCGACGTGGGCGGCGAAGGTGATGATCGCGCCCGCCGACGCCGCGCGGGCCCCGGCGGGGGCGACGTAGACGATCACCGGCACCGGGGAGGCGAGCAGGTCCTTGACGATGCTCCGCATCGAGGAGTCGAGGCCGCCGGGGGTGTCCATCTCCAGCAGCAGCGCGCTGTGGCCGCCGTCGGCCGCGGCGGCGACGGCGTCCGCGACGTGATCGGCGATCACCGGGGTGATGGGCCCGTCGATCCGGGCGCGCAGCACGGAGCCGGTCTGCGCGGCCGCCCCGCTCGGCAGCAGCAGGAGCGACCCCAGGACGAACGCGAGAAGGGCAAGGGTTCTCCTACGGCCGGGCATGCCTCCAGACTCGCAGATGCGCCCGCGCTCGGCATCCGCGATGCATAGGTGTAATGAAGTAAGTAGACTGCGGTCCGCGGCGGACACCGAACGTCCGTCGGAGGAACAGGAGTGAACGAGATGGGACTCTTCGAACAGCTGGAGGACGCGGTCGCCCCTGCCGCGGCGGCCACCGGGCCGTCGGTCGTGGGGATCCGCGGGCGGGGCGGTCACGGCTCGGGATTCGTCGTCGCCGACGGCCGGGTCGTGACGAACGCGCACAACGTGCACGGCCGTGAGACCGAGGTGGTTTTCGCCGACGGCCGGCGCGAGAGCGGGAGCGTGGCGGGGATCGACGTGGACGCCGATCTCGCCGTGGTGTCGGTGGACACGGGCGACGCCGCGCCCGCACGCTGGGGCGACGGGGCGACGCTGCGCCTCGGCGCGGGCGTGGTCGCGCTCGCGCGGCCCCGTGGGGGCCTGCGCGCCACGGCCGGCGCGGTGGCGGCCGTCGGCCAGGAGTTCCGCAGCCAGCGCGGTCGTTTGGTCACCGGTGCCGTCGAGCACACGGCCCCCATGGCTCGGGGGTCGTCCGGCGGGCCGATCGTCGACCGGGACGGCGCGGTCGTCGGCGTCAACACCAACCGGACCGGCGACGGCTTCTACCAGGCCGTGCCGGTGACCGAGGAGCTCACCGGCCGGATCGAGGCGCTGGCCCGCGGCGAGTCACCGGAGCCCGTGCGGCTCGGCGTCGCCATCACGCCGTCGCGCATGGCGCGCCGCATGCGCGAGGCGGTCGGGCTGCCGCCGCGCGACGGGCTGCTCGTGGCCGGGGTCGAAGACGAC
>JACCXR010000205.1 GCA_013696915.1 Euzebyaceae bacterium | reverse complement strand
GTGCGGCGACCGGCCCCCCGGGCGGCGCCGCGGTCCCAAGTTGCGGGGCCGGCGCCGGTTCGCCGACGGCCATGCTCTCGCTGCGCAGCCGGGTGCTCCCGGCGCTCGACGCCGGCGAGCCGGCGGGTGCCTCGACCGTCCGCGGGGAGCTCAGCACAGGGCCGGTGACGGCGACGGCGACGGCGACCAGGAGTAGCCACGGTCGAGGTGCCCGGCGTCGCGGCGTCGGGGGGAGGTCGAGAACGGTGCGGGTCAAGTCCTCGTCCCTCAGCGCGCGACCGCCGCGCGGACGCGCGCCGCGTCCTCGGCGAGCCGGGCGTCGGGATGGACCTGCGTCCCCGCGCGCCCGTCCCAGGACAGCGGCAGTTCCAGCCACGAAGTGCAGCCACCGTAAGCGGGCAGCCGTTCCAGGCGCTGAGGCGTGGGCAGCGCGACGGCGCGGACGACCAGGACGTGGAGGGGATGTTTCGGTCGGAAGTCGAGGCGGTCGGCCTGGACGGACTCGGCGGTCCAGATGTGGAGGTCGGCGATCGCGGCGAGCCCCTCCGGCCGGGTGACCTCCACGGCGTCGGCCAAGGTGACGCCGCAGCGGACGACGAAGCTGCCACCGGCCTCGTCGACGTCGCCGGCGCCCACGGGCAGCACGTCGGTGTGCTCGGGGCGCACCCGTTCGGAGTGGCTGTGCGCCACGGTGGGAAAGAGGACGAACCGCGAACCACCGACCTCGAAGCGCTGCTCGTGGATTCCGCCCTTGCGCAGCAGCACGGTCTGGCGCCCATCGAGCAGGGCCGCGCCGACGGCGGCCCACTCCTTGAGGGCGAGCGACGTCCCGGTCGCGGTGTCGGCCTGGAGGGCGGTGTCGGCTTGGCGAGTGCTGGCGGCGGTGGGCGGCATGCCCCCAGAGTACGGCCGGCGGAGCCGCTAGCCTTCCGGGCCACATGAGCGTCCGTCTTCCCAAGGCCGAACCCACCGTCGAGCCGCCGAGGTCGAGGTGTGCCCCGTGACCTGCGGGGGCCCCGGCCCGGAGCGCTGCCACCGCCGCCGCGCGGCCGCGGTCACGAAGATCCCGCGCAACCGGGCCGCGTACCGCGCCGGGCACTTCGCCGACCACGTCCGCAGCCAGCTCCGCGAGGCGATCGACCGCCACGGCAACGCGGCGGCGACGACGCCGACGACGTCCACCGGCGGCGGCGAACTGGAGTCCGCGTTCTGCCGGACCCGCAGCCGTCCGGTGGCCGGCGGCCGGCGCGCCGGCACGCCGGCGTGACGGTCCCGCCGAGGCACCCCGGTCACCCCGATCCGTTCAGTCCCGGCGACAAGGTCCTGCTGTACGACCGCAAGGGCCGGCGGTACCTGCTGACGCTCGCGCCGGGCGCGGAGTTCCACTTCCACGGCGGCGCCGTCGCGCACGACGACATCCTCGGCCGGCCGGAGGGATCGAGCCTGCGCAGCGCGAAGGGCGCGACGCTGCTGGCGGTCCGGCCGACCGCGGCGGACTGGACCGTGAAGGCTCCGCGCGGCGCGCAGGTCGTGTATCCGAAGGACCAGGCGATGATCCTCGGTCTCGCCGACATCGGACCGGGCGTCACGGTCGTCGAGGCGGGGGCCGGGTCCGGCGCACTCTCCAGCGCGCTGCTCCGTGCGGTCGGCCCGACCGGCCGGGTGATCAGCTTCGAGCTGCGTCCGGAGCACGCAGCCGTCGCGCAGCGCAACGTCCACGAGCGCTTCGGCGGTCCGCCGGACAACTGGGATCTGCACATCGGCGACGTGGGCGAGCGGCTCGGCGCCACGCCGTGCGACCGTCTCGTCCTCGACCTCGTCGACCCGTGGGAGCTCCTCGGTCCGGCGGCGGAGGCGCTGCGTCCGGGCGGCATCCTCATCTCCTACACCCCGACCGTGCCGCAGATCATGCGGCTCCACGAGGGCCTCGCCGCCGACGCGCGCTGGGGGATGGCGCAGACGACCGAGACCATGGTCCGCGGCTGGCACGTCGACGGGCTGGCCGTCCGGCCGGACCACCGGATGGTCGCGCACACCGCGTTCCTCACCACGGCCCGCCGATTGTCACCGGAGTGAGCCCGCCGGCGCCTCGCACGCGCCGGGCCGCGCTGGGCGGTACCCTCAGTTCGGGTCGGGGGATCGGCCCCCTCCTGCGGAGTGTTCTCTTGTTCGTAGCCGTTCGTCGCCGTTCCCGGGTAGCTCTCGTCCTGGTCGCGATCGCCATGCTGCCGCTGCCGGGCGCCTCTCCGGCCGGTGCGGCCTCGTCGCCGACTCCGCCGTCCGGGCGCCCGGCCGGCGGGCCGTGGGGCGCCGCGGACACCGTGGCCGGATCCCTGCTCGTCACCGTCCAGACGCCGACGAGCGACACGTGGGCGGCGAGGGTGCGCGACCGGGGTCTGCCCGCGCTGCGCCAGGTCAGCCGGCTCTCGGACCGCGTCCTCAGAGTCGACGTCACGCCGGGACGCGAGGCCGCCGCCGCCGCCGCACTGCTGGCGCTGGACGGGGTCGTCGCCGTCGAGCCCGACCGGCGACTGGAGTTCACCGCCGTCCCCGACGACGAGCTGTTCGCGCAGCAGTGGGCGCACACCTTGACCGGGGTCGGGCAGGCGTGGGACCGGACCACCGGGTCGAGCGACGTCGTCGTCGCCGTGCTCGACAGCGGGGTGGACGCCCGGCACCCGGAGCTCGGCGGGGTCGTCGAACAGGTGGACGCCTCGACCGGAAGCATCCTTCCCGGCACCCTCGACAACGACCGTTGTGCCGTGGGCCACGGGACCTGGGTGGCCGGTGTGGTCGGGGCCGAGGGCAACGACGTGCAGGGCGTCGCCGGTGTCAACTGGCAGGTGTCGATCGTCGACGTGTCGCTGACGTCGCCGGACGGTGACTGCCGCGGACCCAGCGACAGCGCCGTCATCGCGGCGCTCGACTACGTCGCCGGCGGCACCGGCCGCAGGGTCGACATCGTCAACATGAGCTTCGGCGGGGTTCGGAGCCAGTGCCCCGCCGCCTACGCCACGGCGATCGCCGACGTCCGGGGGGCGGGCATCACGCTGGTCGCGTCCGCGGGCAACGGCGAGGCGGACCCGCAGCTGGCGGGGCGGCCGTCCGTACCGGCCTCCTGCGACGGGGTGATCTCGGTCGGCGCGGTCGGCAGGGACGGTTCGACCGCCTCGTACAGCACGGCGAACCAGTGGGTGGACCTGACCGCCCCCGGCGGCGACCCCGCCGACGGCCGCGACCCGCGCGACGCGGAAGCGCTGATCCTGACGACGGCCCGTGGAGGGGGGACGGAAGGGGTCGCGGGCACGTCGTTCTCCGCGCCGTACGTGAGTGGCGTCGCGGCACTGCTGCTGGCGGCCGACCCCGCGCTGGCGCCGGACGACATCGAGGCGGTCCTCGAGGCCACCGCTGAGGACCTGGGCCCCGTCGGGCGCGACCGTGCGTACGGCTGGGGGCTGGTGCAGGCCGGCGCCGCGATGCAGCGGGTGGGGGCGGGCGACATCCCCGCCCTGCAGCCCGACCCCGACTTCCCCGTCGGTTCCGGCGCCATCGACGTCGACGTGCTGCGTCTCGCGGGTGCCTCGCCGACGGAGGCGGTGCGCCAGGCCGTGGCCATCTCGCGCGCCATCTTCGACGACCGGTCCGCCCCCCACGCGGTCGTCGCCCGCATGGACGACTACGCCGACGCGCTCGCCGGCAGCTCCCTCGGGTACGGCCTGGGTCCGCTCCTGTTCACCGCAACGACCGGCCCGCTCGCCGCGCCGACCAGGACGGAGCTCCAGCGGGTCCTGCAGCCCGGCGCCACCGTCTACCTGATGGGCGGGCCGGCGGCGCTGCCGGCGTCGCTGGAGGGGGAGCTGCGGCAACTCGGCTTCGTCCCCGTCAGGTTCGCGGGAGCGGCGCGCGAGGACACCGCCGCGCTGGCCGGTCGGGAGATGCGGCAGCTCGTCGCGCGCAGCCCATTCCCAGACCTCGACGCCGTCGTGGTCGCCACGCGCGGGGACTGGCCCGACGCGGTCGCCGCCGGGTCGCTCGGAGCGCACTGGGGGATGCCGGTCCTGCTGACCGCTCCCGAGACACTGCACCCCGCCACGCGCGCGGCGCTCGGCGAGTTCGCTCCGGCGACGGTCTACGTCGTCGGCGGCACGGCGGTCCTGAGCGAGGCCGTCGAGTCCGATCTCCGGACGACCACGGGTGCCGAGGTCACGCGCCTGTCCGGTCCCACGCGCACCGGCACCGCCGTCGCCGTCGCCGCCGAGATGGAACGCCTGCTCGACGAGAAGTTCGGGATCGCCCCCGGCGTGGCCGTCGCCGCGAACTTCCGCCGCCGCGACGGGTTCGCCCACGTGCTGTCGGCCTCGGCGCTGGCCGGCGCCTTCGGCGGGGTCTTCGTGCCGGTCGAGGAGGACGGCGGCACCGTCCTGACCGACGACGTGCAGGAGCACCTGTGCGGCCTCGGCATCGACGGCGTCCTCGCCGGCGGCAGCGACGTCGTCGCCGACCCCGCCGGGGTCCTGCTCGAGCAGCTGCTGGAGAACACCGCGCCCGCCTGCGGCCCCTGACCCTCCAGCGCCCCGCCGCACGGTCGCAGCGGGTGCTCAACCCTATACTCGGCGTCCGGTAGTCCCGGATGCCCCCCGGATCCGCTGGGGACGAGGAAGGACGCTGCCATGCCCGACCACCAGGCCGAGCTCGTCGAGCTCCGGACGCAGATCAGGTTCCTCGAGGAGGAGACCGCCCTCCTGCGCCGCCGGCTGGAGGACTCGCCCTCCCGGGTCCGGGCGCTCGAGGAGCGCCTCATGGAGACCAAGGCCCAGCTGACGGGCGCGATGGCCCAGAACTCCAAGCTGGCCGACATCCTCCGTGACGCCCGCGAGCAGATCGTGGCGCTCAAGCAGCAGGTCGAGAAGCTGTCGTCACCGCCCTCCGGCTTCGGGGTCTTCCTCGAGGCGCGCGAGGACGGCACCGTGGAGATCTTCTCCCAGGGCCGCAAGCTGCGCGTCAACGTGAGTCCCGACGTCCAGGCGGAGTCGCTGACGCGCGGCCAGGAGATCGTCCTCAACGAGGCGCTCAACGTGATCGAGGCCGCCGGGTTCGAGATCATCGGCGAGGTCATGACGCTCAAGGAGCGCATCGACGACCACCGGCTGCTCGTCATCGGCCACACCGACGAGGAGCAGGTCGTCCGCCTCGCCGAGCCGCTCGGCGAGACCCACCTGCGGGCGGGGGACTCGCTGCTGGTCGACGCCCGCAGCGGCTACGCGCTTGAGCGCCTGCCGCGGCCCGAGGTCGAGGAGCTCGTCCTCGAAGAGGTCCCCGACATCGACTACGACGACATCGGGGGGCTCGGGTCGCAGATCGAGGCGATCCAGGACGCGGTCGAGCTGCCGTTCCTGCACGCTGACCTGTTCGTCGAGCACGAGCTGCGCCCGCCGAAGGGCATCCTGCTGTACGGCCCGCCCGGCTGCGGCAAGACCATGATCGCCAAGGCGGTCGCGAACTCGCTCGCGAAGCGGGTGGCGGAGAAGGAGGGCCGCGCCGACGCCCGCAGCTACTTCCTCAACATCAAGGGACCGGAGCTGCTCAACAAGTACGTCGGCGAGACGGAGCGCCAGATCCGGCTGATCTTCCAGCGCGCGCGCGAGAAGGTCGCCGAGGGCTTCCCGGTGATCGTGTTCTTCGACGAGATGGACTCGATCTTCCGCACCCGCGGGTCCGGGGTCTCCTCCGACGTCGAGACCACCATCGTCCCGCAGCTGCTGTCAGAGATCGACGGGGTCGAGACGCTGAAGGACGTGATCGTGATCGGCGCGTCCAACCGCGAGGACATGATCGACCCGGCGATTCTCCGCCCCGGCCGGCTGGACGTGAAGATCAAGATCGAGCGGCCCGACGAGGACGCGGCGCGGGAGATCTTCGCGATCTACCTCCACGCCGGCCTGCCGCTGCACCCGGACATGGTCAAGCTCCACGGCAGCGAGGAGGAGGCCGTCGACTGGCTGATCCACGAGACCTGCCGGCGCATGTACGCCGAGGAGGACGAGAACCGCTTCCTCGAGGTCACCTACGCCAACGGCGACAAGGAGTTGCTCTACTTCAAGGACTTCAACTCCGGCGCGATGATCGAGAACGTCGTCGCGCGGGGGAAGAAGATGGCGATCAAGCGCTACCTCAACGAGGGCCAGAAGGGCATCCGCCAGGAGGACCTCTTCCAGGCGATCCGGGACGAGTTCAAGGAGAACGAGGACCTGCCGAACACCACCAACCCCGACGACTGGGCCCGCATCTCCGGCAAGAAGGGCGAGCGCATCGTCTACGTGCGCACGCTGATGGGCGACGGCAAGGAGCCGGGCAAGTCGATCGAGAGCGTCCAGACGGGCCAGTACCTGTAGCGCCCGCTCAGGCGAACGGGCGACCCGGGAGGACGATGCGCTCCGGGATACGGGCGGGATCCAGGTCGGCGCCGGCGGCCCGCAGGGCCCGGACCACGGTGGCCGCCATGTCGGACGGTGCGGACACGACGTCCTCCCAGCCGAATCGGCGAGCGGCGTAGCCCGCGTCCGCCAGGCGGTTGAACCGCTGTGCGTCCTTGCGCCGCTGGCGTGGGCCCGTGTGGAACCGCAACCCCTCCTTCTCGCTGATCACAGACCAGGGCGGCCACAGCGCGTCGACCCGCCCGATCACCCCCGCCCCGTCACGGACGAGCACGTTCCATTCGGGGTCGGGAATGCCGGAGACCTGGTAGACGTGCGCGGCTGCCCGCTCCAGCCAGGACCGGAACTCGGCGGCCGCATCCGGGCGCGTGGCCGCCCGCAGCAGCGCGACGCCGTCCCGGCCGGCGGCCAGGGCGACCGCCCGCTGCTGGATCCACGTCGGTCGCGCGCCGAGTGCGACGGCGTCATCGAGCAGGGCCAGCGTCTCCCAGACGTCGTCGCCGGAGCTGAGGTCGCACACCGTGCGAGCCAGGCTGGTGTAGCGCACCCCGCCGACGGTGAGCACGTCGCACGGCGCCAATGCCCGCGAGTGGTGCACAGTGACGCCCTTCGGGCGGCGGGTCTTGCCGTGCGGGATGGTGATGACCGGAAGGAGTGGGGCGCCGACGCGCTGCAGGCCGTGGTGCCCCGCAGCGCTGGCATGGGAGACCACGCCGTGCGGCCAGCACGCCAGGTACGCGGTCACGGCCATGTCGGGATCGCCCTGGGCGGCCCGGAACCGCCACACACCGCGTCGCATGCCGATCGTCTCACCGCGGTCGCGCAGGGACCGGACCACCCCAAAGGTGAGTCCGACGCCCAGCGCCTGCGCGCTGGCGAACTGGCCGTTCTGGGCGCTCGCCACGGCGCGCAGCCGCTGCTGGGGTCCGTCCATGCCGCCGGTGATAGCTCCCGGCCGGTGCCGGCGCGTGGGTCCACGGGCCCGGCTGTGGACGCGCGGCCGCGGTGGTGTGCATTCGCGCTCTGTCAGCGCGGTGATGCACACCACCGC
>JACCXR010000199.1 GCA_013696915.1 Euzebyaceae bacterium | reverse complement strand
CCCTTCCCTCCCGGCGTGTTGTGCTCCACGCCGATCGACGGTACTACGACCCCGTCGGACTCCCGCTGCCCTCCGCTCGCTTTCACCATTGGCTTATACGCGCGGTCTTTGCCCGACGAAGGCCAGGCAGACGGGTCTCTCCTGTTCCGAACCAGACCTTGATCACGTGCCATCTCCCATACCCCGGAGAGACCCGCCAGGCGAACCCCGGACCGGGGCCTGACAGGCATGGCCTTCGCCGTGACATGAGCGGCTCGGCTCCCCGATTGTTCCTGTGACGAGGCTGCAGTACGCAGCCCGCGCGCTTGCTCCCTCCCAAACGGAGGCTCTTGACACCCCGCTCAGCCCCAAGGATCTCTCCCAGAGACCGGGGCCTGCTACCGGGCGCTCCGGTACCTACCCGGGCCGGACTCTCACCGGCAGGCTCGATCCAGCTTCGTGGACGCAACATGGCGCCAGGCTACGCCGCCCCGCTCCCGCCGCTGCCCTGCGCGCCATCGCGCGCGCGTCGCCGGCGCCTGCGCCCCGACCGCCCGGTCGGCGCGCGGGTGTACTGCCAGGCCGCCACCCCGAGCAGCAGGCCCCACACGAGGAACCACGGCTCCCACAGCATCAGGCGCCAGCGCAGTGCGGTCCGGTCCACCGGCTCGACGACGGTGATGACGCCGAACTCGACCAGGGCCAGAGAGATCATCTGGATGGTGCCGTACAAGACCAGCAGCGCGGATCCGCCCCAAGCCGCGGCGAGCAGGATCCACCGGGGAACCGTCCGCCCCCACGGCCGGACGAGCGCCAGCGCGAGCATCCCGCCGAGCACCTTCAGCACGACGCTGACCCAGACGGCCATGCGGAGCCCGGGGTCGCCGGCCCTAGCCAGCTCCTCGATCTGTCCACCCAGGGTGTCAAGGCCGGCGGTGCCGCCGAGCGCCCAGTAGAGGCTGACGGCGGCGAAGGCCAGCGCCGCCGCGGCCGCCGCGTAGGCCGCCCGCGACGCCGCCTGTGGCGGGACGCTGCCCGCTGCTCGTCCCGATGTCGTCGTCGCCATGTCGGTCACGTGTCCCTGAGGTCGCGCCGGCGGACCTTGCCGCTGGGCAGGTGCGGCAGCGACGCCGCGACCTCCACCACCTCCGGGCACTTGAAGCGGGCGAGCGAGCGACGGCAGAACTCGGTGATCTCGGCGGCGGTCGCCTCCTCCCCCGGCCGCAGCACGACGACCGCCTTGACCGACTCCCCGGTGTACGGGTGCGGGGTGCCGACGACGGCGGCCTCGGCCACCTTCGGATGCCGGTGCAGGACCTCCTCGACCTCGCCGGGATACACGTTGAACCCGCTGACGATGATCAGGTCCGACCGGCGGTCGACCAGGAACAGGTCCCCCGCGTCGAGGTAGCCGATGTCGCCGGTGCGGAACCAGCCGTCCGCGTCCAGCACCGCGGCGGTCGCCTGCTTTTGCCCCCAGTAGCCGGAGAAGACGTTGAGACCGCGGACCACGACCTCCCCGAGGTCGCCGTCGCGCACGCGGCGGCCGTGCTCGTCGACCAGCCGCAGCTCCACGTCGGGCAGGGGCCGGCCGACGCTGCCGGGGCGGGGCGTGGAGGCCATCGCCGCGGAGGCCATGGCCGCGGAGGTCAGCACGGGGGCCGTCTCGGTGAGGCCGTAGCCCTCCCACAGCGGGATGCCGGACGCGGCGGTGAAGCGCTCGAGCACCGCGGGCGGCAGGGCGGCGGCACCGGACACGGCGTAGCGCACACTCGTGAGGTCGAACTGGGCGAACCCGGGCGTGTCGACCCAGGCGACATACATCGGCGGGGCGCCGACGATGACCGAGGCGCGGTGTTCCGTCACGGCCTCCAGCGTCGGCAGCGGCTCGAAGCGCTCGACGAGGAGCACGGTCGCCCCCCGCGCCAGGGGGAAGGCCAGCGCGACGTTCAGCGCGTAGATGTGGAACAGCGGCAGCACGCACAGGACGACGTCGCGCTCGGACAGCCGCAGCGGCGTGCGCGCCATCTGGTCCTGGTTGGCCAGCAGCGCCGCATGGCTGAGCATCGCGCCCTTGGGCTTGCCGGTCGTGCCGGACGTGTACTGGAGCAGGGCCAGGTCCGTGGTCGCCGCCGCGTGCGGGCCACCGCCCGGGTCGCCGGCGCCGGCGCCGGCCTTGATGCACTGCTCCCAGGTGCGCTCCGCGGACCCGGCGGCGGGCGCGCGCCCGGCGATCACCTGCCCGAGCTCCGGCAAGGCGGAGGGCAGCGCGGCCGCGAACGCCCCGCCCGCGACCACCACGCGGGCCCCGGAGTCGCTCAGGATGGCGGAGACCTCCTCCGTCGTGAACCCCACGTTGATCGGCACGGCCACCAGGCCCGCCCGCAGCGCTCCGTAGAGCGCCTCGACGAAGTGCGGCTCGTTGCCGAGCAGCAGCGCGACCCGGTCGCCGGGGAGACACCCCAGGTGCCGGAAGGCCGCGGCGGCCCGCTCGACGCGGGACCACAGCTCGGCGTAGGGCACGCGCCGGTCGGTGAACAGCAGGGCAGTCCGGTCGGGCAGCCGCGCGGCGATCGCCCCCATGGGATCGGCGAGGTTCACGCTGGCGACTCCTGCTCGGGCCGGTCGTGCGGTTCCGGGAGGGTAGCAAGGCGCCGCTGACGTTCACGGGCGGGCAAGGGGGAGGACACCCCGCGCGCGGCGTCGCTGCGTACTCTTGGGCGCATGACACGATCGCAACCCGGCCCGCGGCTGCTCGCCGCCACCGGTCCGCTGCTCCTCAGCCCCCTCGGCTGGGTGCTCGACGCCATCGCCGACGCCGGCTTCACCGGCGCGGAGGTCCTGATGGCCCACAACCCCGAGACCCGGGACCCCGACAAGGTGCTCGGCTACGCGCGGGAGGCCGGACTGGTGGTGCCGGTCGTCCACGGCCCGTACATGGTGCTCCTGCGCAACGTGCTGGGGTCGAACTACATCGAGAAGAGCCGGCGGTCGCTGGAGATCTCCGCCCAGGTCGGCGCGCGGATCATGGTCGCGCACGCGCCGTTCCGGTGGGAGCGCCGCGCCCGCGGGTGGCTGGCCGCGGAGGCCGACGACGAGGCCGCCGAGCACGGACCAGCGTTCGCGATGGAGAACCTCTTCCCCGTCGGCGGCCGATCGTTCTCGTGCGTCGTGACGCCGGCGGAGCTGACCCCGTTCACCAGCGTCGTCTTCGACACGAGCCACTTCGCCGTCGCCGGCGTCGACCTGTTCGAGGCGTGGGACGCGCTGTCGGACCGGGTCGTCCACCTGCACGTGTCGGACAACTTCGGCAACGGCAAGGACAGCCACGCGCCGATCGGCAGCGGGATCCTCCCGCTCGACCGCTTCCTCGCCCACGTCGGTGCCTGCGGGTGGTCGGGGACGATCACGCTGGAGCTCGACTGCCGCGCCTACCTCGACACCCGCGAGTCGCTGGTGTCGTTCCTCGCCCGCGAGCGCGTGAAGGCCGAGAGCCTGCTCGCCGGCGATCTGGAGGCCGTGCGCTGAGGCGGTCCGCCGGTCCGGCTACAGCCGGTGGCGGATCTCTTCCGCTGCGGCGGTCCAGGGACCCCAGGTCGCATGCACGGCCCCGCAGGAGTGTTGGCGGCAGCTTGCCAGGAAAGAGGGTACCGGGTAGAGCAGGCGGCTGTGGCTGTGCAGGCGATCGCCGATTGGCTCCAGATCACTGATGAACACCTCGTGGATTCGCTACCGTACGCATGCATTACAGCAGATGACAGAGCGGGCTATCACCCGCTCCGAGGTGAAAGGCGTCCTCGACAACGGGGACGTGGTTGAACGTGGGCACCGAACGGGTCGGCCGTTTCCCAGCCTCTGCTCTTGGGTTGGAGCGGGGACCGGCCGCTGCACGTCCTCGTTGCGGACGACCCGGGGGGGACGCAGTATGTGATCACGGTGTACGAGCCGGACACAGAGCGATGGGAGGCGGACTTCCGAACGCGGAAGGAGAAATCATGATCTGCCCTATTTGCGGACAAGGCAACCTAAAGGCTGGGACCACAACGTTCGCGGCTGATGCCGATGCGGCCGTGGGTCGTGCGCAACGTGCCGGCAGACGTCTGTGACGTATGCGGAGAAGCCTTTATCGACGACACCATCGCGGAAGAGCTCGAGGGCTTGGTGATGGAGGCGAAGCAAGCCGGCACCGAAAGCATCGTCCGCCACTACCAACCCCTCGCCTCGTAGACCTGGAAGTCCATCGGATACCTGAGTCGCGTCCCTGGCTGGGTGAGCGTCGCTCGCCGAGACCGGGACCACGCGTTGGTACTCGGCGGCGTTGTCGGCGTTGACCGGCGGCTGCCCGTGGCTCACGCATGACCCCGGCAAGGTGACCCGCGACATCGTGTCGATGTAGTCGACGGAGGCGACGCGCTGCGCTGAGGCGGTCCGCCGGCCCTGCTACAGCCGAGGCCGGATTTCGTCCGCGACGACGTCGAGCATCTCGAGGTCGTCGGGGGCGAGGTGCTGGAGCATGACCGCTTCGACGCCGGCGCCGGCGAGGTCCCCGAGCCGGTCGGCAGCCTCCTCCGGGTCGCCGAGCACCCAGGTCTCCGACAGGTCTGCCCGGATCTCGGCCAGCGGCCGCCCGTCGCCGTCGCGGTCGGCGTGGCGGCGCAGGCGGGCCTCGAACTCGGCGGTCGTCGAGCCGACGACGCAGCCGGTCATCAGCGAGTAGCCGACGGCCGCGGGATCGCGGCCCTGCGCCTCGCAGGCGGCGGCCAGGGCGGCGCGCTGCCGGGTGCAGTCCGCCGGAGACAGCATCACGCCGTTCAGCTCGTCGGCGTGGCGGGCCGCCAGCGCGGGGGTCCGCCGCAGGCCCTTGCCGCCGACGATGATCCTCGGCCGGGGGTGCGGCGCCGGCCGGAAGACGGCGGCCCGCAGCTCCACGAAACGCCCCGACTGGTCGTACGGGCCGCGGTCGGGGTCCCAGAGCCCGGTGACCGCGGCCAAGTGCTCCGCGAGCCGGTCGAACCGGGTGGCGAGGTCCTCGAACGGGAAGCCGTGCTGCCGGTGCTCGGCCTCGAGCCAGCCGGTGCCCATCCCGAGGTGGATGCGCGCGTTCCCGTCCGGCCCAGGACCGGCCATCTCGGCGACGGTCGCGACCACCTTCGCGAGGTTGCCGGCCGGACGGAACGTGACCGGCGACACCAGCGTGCCCAGGACAAGTCGCTCGGTGTCGCGGGCCAGCCCGGCGAGCGTCGCCCACGCGTCGGTCGAGCCGAGCCCGGACGCCGCCGAGACGCTGGAGTAGTGATCGCTGCGGTACAGCCCTTCGAAGCCGAGCTCCTCCGCGCGGTGGGCGACCGCGAGCAGGTCGACGTACGTCAGCCCCTCCTGGGGCTCGAGCATCATGGCCACTCGCATGGACCCGATAGTAAGGTCACGGGGCCATGAGACCAGCCACGACGATCGCGGTCGCCGTCCTGCTGGTCGCCATCGTCGCCGCGGTGCTCGTGCAGCTCGTCGTCGCCCGCTGAGTCCGGGCTGGTCCGGGCTGATCCGAGGCTAGTCGGCGGCCTCCGGCTCGAAGGTCACCGCGATGCTCTGCTCGGGGCGGCGCTCCTCGACCATGGCGAGGTCGGCGAGGACACGCCGGTCGGCCTCGGTCAGCGGCGGCTGGAGCAGGCTGCGCGGCCACAAACGCCGGGCGAGCACGACGTTGAGCTCGGCGGCGTAGAGCACCAGCTGGGCGGTGAGGTAGAGCCACGACAGCAGGCCGATGACGAGGCCGAATGTGCCGTACACCTGGCTCGCGTCCGCCAGCTGCCGGTTCACGTAGTAGCCGCCGACGCTCTGCAGCACTACCCAGCCGACGGCCGCGACCACGGTGCCAGGGACGAGCCGGCGCCAGGGCAGCCCGATGGCCGTGAGCACCTGGAACGCGAGGAGGAACAGCGCCAGGTTGACCAGCAGCGACGCCGCCAGCGGCAGCGCCCGGCCGACGGCGCTCGCGCCCTCCGCGGTGGCGAGCCCTGCGAGGACCGTGCTCGCGATCGCCCCGCCCCCGAGGAGGACGAGCAGGCCGAGACCACGGGCCAGTCGCAGCCAGAAGTTCGGCCGCTGCTTGCGCGGCACGTTCCAGACGGCGTTCATCGCGTTCTGCGCGTGCTGCGTGACCCCGAGCCCGCCCCAGAGCGTGCCGGCGATGCCGAGCGCGAGGCTCAGCCCGCCACCGGTCAGGGCCCGGACCTGGATGTCGCCGCCGATGATCGGCAGCTGGGCGAGGACGGAGTCGAGCACCCGCTGTTCGAACGCCGGGTTGTCCCGCAGGGCGAAGCCGAGCACCGTCACTCCGACCAGCAGCAGCGGGAACAGCGAGAAGAAGCCGTAGTAGGCGATCAGCGCGGCGTGCGACCCGGCCTGGTCGTCGCCGAACTTCTTCACCACGCCGAACGGCAGGCCCAGCGCGCTGTGACGCTGCTGGAGGCCGTCGACGGCCCGCAGTGCCCGCTCAACGGGGTTCACCGCCCAGCCCTCCTCGTCGGTGGCAGCCGTCCTAGAAGAAGATAGAGCGCCGGCCCATCAGGTTGCGGTAGAGCATCCGCTGGATCACCGTGCGCACGCGGTCCGTCAGCTCGAAGACGAGCATGGGGTCGTCGGCCGCTTCGGGACCGTACCGGGCGGTGTCGATCGGCTCGCCGAAGACGATCACCCATTTCGACGGGAGCGGGAGGAGGCCGGCGGGGCCGAGCAGCGGGAACTGCCACGTCACCGGGAAGTACGGCAGCCGGAGCAGGCGGGCGAGCACGCGGACGTCGGCGACCATCGGGTAGATCTCCTCCGCGCCGATGATGGCCACGGGCACGATCGGGACCTGCGCCCGCAGCGCCAACTCGACGAAGCCGCCGCGGCCGAACCGTTGGAGCTTGTACCGGTCCCGGTAGAGCTTGCCGATGCCCTTGAAGCCCTCCGGCCAGACGCCGACGAGCTCGCCCGCGGCGAGCAGACGCCGCGCGTCGTCGCCGTGGGCCAGCGTGTTGCCGGTCTTGCGGGCCATCGGGCCGATGACCGGGAGGCGCAGGGCGAGGTCGGCGGCGAGCTCGCGCAGGTGGCGGTGCGCAGGATGGTCGTCGAGCAGCGCGACCTTCGTCATGATCGCGTCGAACGGCAGCGTGCCCGCGTGGTTCGCCACGATCAGGGCGCCGGAGCGCGCCGGCACGTGCTCGAGCCCAACCGCCCGGACCCGCCAGTACCGGCGGTAGAGCGGGCGGGCGAGCGGGAGGATGACCTGCTCGGTCAGCTCACGGTCGAACCCGTAGACGTCGACGTCGTAGTCGCCGGTCAGCCGGCGGCGCAGGAAGTCCAGCGCGGCGGCGAGGGCGTCGCCGGGATCGGGGACCGGGGCCAGGTGAGGATCGGACGCTGCGCCCGGAGACGGTCGTATCCGTGGCGGAACCGTCGCCGGGGCCGGCCGATCCGCGCGCGCGGGCGCGGTGGTGCCCGGCTCCTCGGGCTCGTGCACGCGGCAGAGGCCGGACGGTTCCGCGTAGTTCCGGCAGGTGCGGCCGTCCGCGAGCGGCTCGCCGCACCGCGCGCGAGCGGGCTCATCCCCGGCC
>JACCXR010000186.1 GCA_013696915.1 Euzebyaceae bacterium | reverse complement strand
TCCCCGACCGTGGCGTCCGGCTCGACCGCCAGGCCGTAGCGGCGGCTGAGCTCGGCGACGTCGCGGCGGGCACGGTCGAGGTCGAGGAAGGGCCCTCGCCGGACCTCCTTGCCGAGGACGACGTTCTCGGCGACCGTCAGGACCGGGATCAGCTGGAAGTGCTGATGGACCATCCCGATGCCCGCCGCGATGGCGTCGGCGGACGACGAGAACGCGACCCGCTCGCCGCGGACCAGCAGCTCCCCGGCGTCGGGCTGGTACAGCCCGAACACGACGTTCATCAGCGTGCTCTTGCCGGCGCCGTTCTCGCCGAGGAGGCAATGGATCTCGCCCCGTCGGAGCACGAGGTCGACGTCGGCGTTGGCGAGCACGCCAGGGAACCGCTTCGTGACCCCGCGGACCTCGAGCACCGCCGGCTCGCCGTCCGCACGTTCGGTCATCGCCCTCCTTCCGGCCAGCCCGACCGGCCGGGGCTCTAACCCTCGGCGGGCAGGCCGGTGACCGGGTCGACGCCGGTGTCGATGCTGCCGTCGGCGAGGCCGGCGCGGATCTCCTCGATCTGGGTCGCGGCCTCCTCCGGCACGTCGGCGTCGTGGAACGGCGCGTAGGTGATGCCGTTGTTCTCGGCGTTCAGTTCGAAGATCCCGCCGGAGAAGTCGCCCTGGACCGCCGCGGCGATCTGGGAGAACACGCCGAGGTCGACGCGCTTGATCGCCGATGTGGCCAGGAACTCCGCGCCGGGCGCCTCGCCGCCCTCGTAGGTCGTGAAGTACTCGTCCTGGTCGACGCCGATGCCGAACACGCCGGCGTCGGTCGCGGCGCGGACAGCACCCGATCCGGTCAGGCCACCGGCGCCGAAGATGACGTCGGCGCCCTCGCCGAGGAACTGCTGCGCCGCCGAGGCGCCGGCGGCCGGGTCGGTGAAGGACGGGAGGAAGACGCTCAGCACGTTGATGGACTCGTCGATGGACTTCGCGCCCTGCTCGAAGCCGTTCACGAAGCGGACGACCGGCGGGACGTCCTCGCGGCCGCCGACGACGCCGACGACGCCCGACTCGGTGAGCAGGCCCGCCATGGCGCCGGCGAGGAAGCCGCCCTGGTCCTCGCGGAAGAGGATGCCGACGTAGTTGTCGGGATATTCCGGCTGGAATTGGTCGACGCCGATGAAGAAGGTCTCGGGGTTGGCCTCGGCAGCGGCGAGCGTGTCCGTGGCCAGGAGGAAGCCGACGGTCACGACCACGTCGGGGCCGGGGGACAGGATCGTCTCAAGGTTGCGGGCGTAGTCGGCCTCGGACGAGGTCTCGATGAAGTTCGTCTCGATGCCGAAGCACTCCTCGGCGGCCTGCATCCCCTCGAACGCGTACTGGTTGAAGGTGCCGTCGTTGACCCGGCCGATGTCGGTGACGAGGCCGACGCTGAAGCCCTCCGGGACCTCGACGTCGGCGTACTCGCTGGCGCACACGTCCGCGAGCGAGACCGCGGCGCTGGCCGTGTCGCCGGTGCCCGTCTCGGTCGGCGTGCCGGTGTCCGTCGGGGTGTCCGTCGGCGTGGCTGTCTCGGTGCCCGTGTCGGTCGGCGAGGCCGTCTCGGTCATCGTCCCGGTCTCGGTGGGCGTGCCCGTGTCCGCCGGCGGGAGCGTGGTGCCCGTGTCGGCCGGCGTGCCCGTCTCGTCGTTCCCGCAGGCGGCGGCCAGCAGCGTGAGGGCCAGGGCCAGAGCAGCGATCATCATCCCGCGCGGTGCGCGCATACGACGTACCTCCGTCAAGTCGGCGTCAGCGCAGGCGAGATCCGCCCTGTGCGCGGCAGCAGTCTAACGCCAGGATGCTCCCACCGCTGTAGTAGCCGCTGCCGCTAGCATCCGCGCCATGGACACCCTCACGGTCGTCGGCCATCCGCTCGCCGGCCATCTGCTCGCCGGCCTACGGGACGCGGCCACCGAGCCGGAGCGGTTCCGCCACCTCGCCCGCCGCCTGTCGACCGTCCTGGTGCTGGAGGCCACTCGCGGGCTGGGAACCACCACGACCACGGTGACGACGCCGCTGCAGGACACGCCGGCGCGGATCCTGGCCCGCCCGGTGGTGGCCGTCCCGATCCTCCGCGCGGGCCTGGGCCTCCTCGAGGCGGCCACGGACCTGCTGCCGGACGTGCGCGTCGGCTACGCGGGGCTCGAGCGCGACGAGCAGACCCTTCAGCCGACCTCCTACTACCTGAAGGTCCCGCGGCTGGACGACGCGTCGGTCCTGCTCCTCGATCCGATGCTCGCCACCGGCGGCTCGGCGGCATTTGGGGCGACCGTGCTGAAGGAGCACGGCGCCACAGACCTGCAACTGGTCTGCGTGGTCGCGGCGCCGGAGGGCGTCGCGCGGATGGCCGCGGAGCACCCCGACGTCCGCATCGTCACGGCCGCCCTCGACGACGGCCTCAACGACGTCGGGTACATCCTCCCCGGCCTCGGCGACTTCGGTGACCGCCTGTTCGGGACCTTCTGACGTGTGAATCGCCGAGGCTCGTCCGAGGCGATTCTCATGACCTCGGTGGTGGCGGTCGCGCAGCGACCGTCATGGGAATGCTGACGCCATGGAATGGGAGCGGCCGGAGCAGCGGGGGCGCCGCGGTCCGGTCGCGTGGGTGACCCTCGCCGCCGCCGCCTTCGCCGTGGTCGCGGTCAGCGCCCTAGGGGGAAGGCCCGCGCAACCGGCTTCCGAGTCGGATCTGCTCATTGAGCACACTCCCGCGGATCGGCGCCGGCCGGCCGCGCCGATCGAGACGCCCACCGGTCCGCCCGCGGGACGCTGGCGGAGCCTGGAAGCGGGACCGCTCCCCCACCGCCGGTTCCCAGCGACCGTCTGGACCGGCCGGGAGGTGCTCGTCTGGGGCGGGGCCGAGCCGCGGTCCGGCTACCTGGATGCCAGCGCGGACGGGGCCGCCTACGACCCTGCGGTCGATGGATGGAGGACCCTGCCGGCCGGGCCGCTGGCTCCGAGGTTCGCGCCGGCCGCTGTGTGGGCCGGGGACCGGATGGTGGTGTGGGGCGGACTGGGGCAGTCCACGCCCGGCGTGGCGACCGAGCTCGTCGACGGCGCTTCGTACGACCCCGAGGGCGATGTCTGGCGGGTCCTGTCGCCGGCGCCGCTGCCGGGGCGCTTCGGGGCGGTGGTCACCTGGACCGGCGAGGAGGCGATCGTGTGGGGCGGCTCGGGCGGCACGCCGTCGACGCTGCGCCGTCTGCGGGACGGGGCAGCTTACGATCCGGCCGCCGACCGGTGGCGGAGGCTGCCCGGCGCCCCGGCCGTCGACGGGCCCGCGCCGGTGGCTGGGGCCTGGTCCGGGACGGAGCTCGTCGTCTGGGATGGCCGCAACGCCATCGCCTACGACCCCTCGAGGAATTCCTGGCGCGTGCTGCCCCCGGCCCCGCTGAGCGACGACGCCGCCGCCGCGGTGGTGTGGACCGGCGACGAGGTCGCCGTCCTCGGACTGGACGTGCCGAACCGCCCGGACGCCTACGGCGTCGCCTACAACCCGAATGCTGACCGCTGGCGGATCGTGCGCCGACCACGCGGGCTGCCGTGGCGGGTCGGCGGGGGGGCGACCGCCACCGCGGCCGGCCGGGCGGTCGCCCTCTGGCAGCAGCCGAGCGGCTTCCCGCCACCGCCGGGCCGGGATCCCACGCCGGGAATGTGGCTCTGGCGGCCGGACGCCGACACCTGGGCGGCATCCCCTCGGCCGGGAGCGTCGGGGATGGACCCGAACATCGTGTGGACGGGCCGCGAGGTGCTGCTCTGGACCACTCCGCGCCCGCACACGCCGCCGGCCGGCCACGGGTGGAGCCCGACCTCGACCCTCTCGGGATCCGGCCCCCAGGCACCCGCACGCCGACCATTCCTCAGCCCTTGAAGGGTAGGCGCCGACAACGGCGCCTACCCTTCGAACGTTGTCCTCCCGGGCGGCCCCAACCCCAACGTCGGGCCGGCGCGGACCCGCCGCCGCCTACCGCAGACCGGCGAAGAGGTCGTCCTCGGGGACGGGCGCCGGGACGTCGCTGCGCTGGCGGATGAACCACTCGCGCCCGAAGGCCGCCTGCTGCAGGTCTTCTGGCACGTTGAGGAAGAAGGAGTCCGGGCTGATCTGCGACACGTGCGCCCGCATGGCGTCCTGCTTGCGCGCGAGCCAGGCGACGACGTCCACGGTCGTCGTCACCTCCTCGTCGGCCGCCCCCATCGGGATGTCCTCGACCCGCTCGGCGTCGCCGAACGGGGAGGGCAGGCCGCGGCGGCGCAGCTCCGCGGTCGCCTGGAGGATGGCGGTCTTCGGGATGGCGGCGAAGTACAGCTTCCGCACCCGCCACGCCGGCCCCGCCTCGGGGTAGAGCGCCGGCATGGCGCACGCCTCCGCCGCGACCAGCGAGATCCGGTGGTTCTGGACGTGGTCGGGATGCCCGTAGCCGCCGAAGGCGTCGTAGGTGACCAGGACGTCGGGGCGGAACTCGCGGAGCTGGGCGACCAGACGCCCCACGGCCTGGTCGAACGGCGCGCGCCAGAACGACGCGGGGTCGGAGTTGCCGTCGGTGCCGACCATCCCGGAGTCGCGGTACCCCAGCAGGCGCGGCGCCCCGGCCCCGAGGACGCCCAGGGCGGCCGCGAGCTCGTCCCTCCGGACCTCCGCGAGGCGCGGACGGACGGCGTCGACGTCCATGCCGGGGCCGACGATCTCCCCGAGCTCTCCCCCGGTGCAGGTCACGACGGCCGTCCGCAGCCCCTCGTCGGCGTAGCGGGCGAGCACCCCGCCCGTGCTGATCGATTCGTCGTCCGGATGCGCGTGCACGCACATCAGGCCCAGTGGATCCGCCACCCGCCACGCTCCTCGGTCGAACTCCGACCCTAAGGTATCCCGGCCGCACGGTGGGGCCGGCTTCCGAGTGCCCGCAGGCCGCCAGCGTATGCTCGCCCTCGATGCCCCTGCAGGAATTCGTGCTCGCCGACACCCCGGAGCAGCTCGCGCGGTCGCTCGCGCTGCTGGAGGACCTCCCCGTCGTCGGGGTCGACGTCGAGCGGGCGGACTGGAAGCGCTACTACCGTGCCGCGGCCCTCGTCCAGGTCGGCGGGGAGGGGCGCGTCGCCCTGATCGACCCGTTGTCGCTGGACGATCTGGCTTCCGTCGACGCGTTCCTCGCGGACCGGACGGCGGTGTTCCACGCCATGGAGAACGACCTCCAGCCCCTCGCCGCCCTCCGGGTGGCGCCGCCGCTCGTCGAGGACACGAGCATCGCGGCGGCGCTGCTGGGGCTACCGACGGGGCTCGAAGGGCTGCTGGCCGATCTGCTCCGGATCGTTCCGACCGGCGACAAGTCGGCCATGCAGCGCGCCGAGTGGGAGCAGCGGCCCCTCACGGGGCAGATGCTGGAGTACGCCGCGGGCGACGTGGCGGACCTCCCCCGCCTGTGGGAGGCGCTGCACGACCGTCTGCACGCCGCCGGGCGCGAGCACTGGTACCGCCAGGAGCTCGCCTCGGCGGTCGCGCTCCCGCCTGCGGAGGAGCGTCGGGAGTGGACGCGCACGAAGGGCATCGGACGCCTCGACGGGGCGGCGCGGAGCCGTGCGCACGCCCTGTGGGCGGCCCGCGAGCGGCTCGCCCGCGACACCGACACGGCGCCCGCCCGGATCCTCGGCGACCGGGTGCTCGTCGACCTCGCGGTGACACCGCCCCGCGGGACGGCCGACCTCGGCCGGCGGGGGGTGCGCCGCCAGGCGGTCCGCTCCTTCGGTGACGAACTCGTCGCCGCGCTGCAGACCGGCGGCGACGGTGACGGGCACGAGCCTGCCCGGCGACCGCTGCGTGCGGCCACCGACGCCGACCGGACGGCGGCCGACCGGCTGCGGCTGATCCGTGCCGAGCTCGCCGCCGACCTGGGGATCGACGCGGGCGTCCTCTGCCCCAGCCGGACGCTGCTGTCCGCCGTCCTCGCCGATCCCGACACCCCCGAGCGGCTCAGGGCCGACCTCGGTCTGCGGCCGTGGCAGTGGGAGATCGTCGCCGATCCCTTCTGCGAGGCGTTGGGCCTGGGCCCGGGGGGAACCCCTGCCGCGGACCCCGACGACCCCGACGAGGAGCTCACCGATGGCTGACCTGCTCAACCCCGACGCGCTCCACCACTCGCTCCACGAACTCGACGGCTGGAACGGCACGACCGAGCAGTTGTCGAAGACCTACGAGTTCCCCGACTTCGCCGCCGCGATCGCCTTCGTGGACCGCGTCGCCGAGCACGCCGAGGCGATGGACCACCACCCGGACATCCACGTCCGCTGGAACAAGGTCACGCTGGAGATCGCCAGCCACGCAGCCGGAGGAGTGACGCAGGAGTGCGTCGAGCTCGCCCGGCGCGCCGACGCCGCCCTGCAGCGGGGGTCAGCCGACCTGCGCGATCGGTAGGTTCCGCAGGGCCGCGGGCAGCGCGAAGTGCATCTGCTCGTCGATGACGTCGAGCCGCTCGACGGTCGCGCCGCCGGGTCGCCCGTGGAGCGCGTCGATCACGCCGGAGACGAGCACCTCCGGGGCGCTGGCGCCGGAGGTCAGCCCGATTGTCGCCACCCCGTCGAACCAGCCGTCCTCCAGGGCCGCCGCGTCCTCGACGAGGTGCGCGGCGGGCGCGCCCGACGCCAGGGCCACCTCGACCATGCGCTTGGAGTTCGACGAGTCCGACGACCCGACGACGAGGACGAGGTCGGTGCGGGCGGCGAGCACCTTGGTGGCGTCCTGCCGGTTCTGGGTCGCGTAGCAGATGTCGTCGCCGCGCGGCCCGCGGGCCAGGGGGTACCGGCGCACCAGGGCCCGGATGACGGCGTCCGCCTCGTCGACCGACAGGGTCGTCTGCGAGATGTACGCCACCCTGGCCGGGTCGGGCAGGTCGAGCGCCTCGACGTCCTCCGGGGTCTCGACCAGCGTGATCGACTCCGGGGCGTGGCCCATGGTGCCGATCACCTCCTGGTGGCCCCCGTGGCCGATGAGCACGACCGACAGGCCGCGCTCGGCGTAGTCGACGGCCTCCAGATGGACCTTCGTGACCAGAGGGCAGGTCGCGTCGATCGTCGCCAGCCCCCGGGCTTCCGCCTCCCGGCGCACCTGCGGCGACACGCCGTGGGCGCTGAAGACCAGACGCCCGCCCTCGGGGACCTCGGAGGAGTCCTCCACGAACACCGCGCCCTTGGCCTCCAGCGTCGACACCACGTGGCGGTTGTGGACGATCGCGTGCCGGACGTAGACCGGCGGCCCGTACGCCCGGAGGGCGAGCTCGACGATGTCGACGGCCCGTTCGACCCCGGCGCAGAAGCCCCGGGGCGCGGCGAGGAGGATCCGCAGGGGTGTGGGGGTCACGGCTCCCAGTATGCCAGCGGCGCCGGGCGGCCGGCCGGGCCGGTGGCATACTGCTCCGGTCGCGACAGAAGGTCGTCAAGCGCATGCACGTGATCATCGGCGGGTGCGGGCGTGTCGGCGCCGAACTCGGGGAGCGGCTGTCCGAGGAGGGCCACGACGTCGTCCTGATCGACGTCGACGAATCCGCGCTGCGCGCGGTGTCGGGCACCTTCAACGGCGAGCTGCTCGCCGGGGACGTCACCGACCGCGACGTGATGGTCCGCGCCCGGATCGCCAACGCGGGGGCGCTGGCCGCGGTGACCCAGTCGGACAACGTCAACCTCATGGCGGTGCAGATCGCGAGCGAGCTGTTCGGCGTCCCCCGCACGGTCGCGCGGCTGTTCAACCCGCAGCGGGAGCGGTCCTACCGCAAGATGGGCGTCCGGTACGTGTCCGAGACGAGCATGATCGCCGCCGCGGTCCGCAACGAGCTGGAACCGGGGACCTTCGCCCAGCACGTCTCCAGCCCCGACACCGACGTCGAAGTGGTCGAGATCCCGGTCGAGCGCGCCGGGCACGGCGTCACCATCGCCGAGCTCGAGCACGACGGCGACATCCGGGTGGCGACAGTGCGGCGCGGGATCCGGGCGCGCATCCCCAAGCTCGACGACTACCTGCAGGAAGGCGACATCGTCGTGGCCGCCATCCGCCGGGGAGCGCACCGCCACATCCGCCGGCTCGTGTGCGGGACGGGGTCGTAGGGGTGTACGTCGTCATCGCCGGCGGCGGCAAGGTCGGCCGTTCGATCGCCGCCGACCTGCTCGCGGATGGTCACCACGTCACCATCGTCGAGCAGCGGGAGGGCCGCTGCGACCAGCTGCAGCGGGACCACGACGTGCTCGTGATCCTCGGCGACGCGACGGACGTCCGCTACCTGGAGCAGGCCCGTCCCGAGCGTGCCGACGTCTTCGCCGCGACGACCCGCACGGACGACGTCAACTTCGTCGCATGCCAGCTGGCGCTGACCACCTTCGCCGTCCCGCGGGTGCTGTCGCGGGTGAACTACCCCCGCAACGAGGAGCTCTTCCGCAAGATGCGGATCGAGGCGGTGTCGACGACCACGCTGATCTCGCGGCTCATCCGCGAGCAGCTGACCGTCGGCGAGCTGATCCACCTCACCACGCTGCGCGGAGGGAAGGTCAACCTCGTCGAGATCGACATCCCCGATGGTGGCCCCGAGTACAGCCGGACCGTTGCGGACTTGCACCTGCCGACCGAGTCGGTGCTCGTCTGCGTCTTCCGCGGCGACGACACCGTCATCCCGCGCGGTGACACGCGGCTGCGCCCCGGCGACCAGGTGATCGCGCTCACCACCCCGATGCTCGAGGAGGAGCTGCGCTCCGCGGTCCTCGACGAGCGGGAGCGGGCGCGGGGGCGCCGGCGGTGAGGTCGGCACCCGGCGAGGAGCGACGGCGCCGCGCGGAGGAGTCGGCGTTCCGCGGGGGCCTGGTCGGGATCGGTCTCGTGGCCCTGGCCACGCTCGCGCTCGCCGCCGCGGGCGCCCTGATCGCCCTGATCGTCGCCTTGGCCTTCTGATGCCGCGGTGCTGACCTGATGCTGTTCCGTCCGGACCGGCGGGACTTCCGGCTCATCGGCCTGTACGCGGGTCGGGTCGTCTTCGGCGTCGGGCTCGCGATGCTGCTGCCGGCCGCGCTGGCCTTCGCCGTCGGCGAGCGCAACGAGGCCTACGGGTTCCTCATCGGCGCGTCCCTCGCGGTGCTCGTCGGCCGTGGCACGGAGATCCTGCTGTTCACCCGCGCCCCCGTCAGCACCAGCCACGGCCTGGCGACGGTGGCGCTGTCGTGGCTCGCGGCGCCGATGTTCGCGGCCGTCCCGCTGCTGCTGTCCGGCCACTACGCGAGCTACCTCGACGCCTACTTCGAGGCGATGAGCGGCTTCGCGACCATCGGCCTGACGCTGGCCAACGACCTCGACCACATGGCCCGGAGCGTCAACCTGTGGCGGCATCTCATGCAGTTCCTCGGAGGCCAGGGGATCATCATCGTCGTCCTCACCCTCTTCGCGGCCGGCGCCGCCCAGGTCGGGACGCTGTACACCGGCGAGGGCCGCGAGGAGAAGATCCTCCCCAACGTCATCCGCACCGCACGGTTCATCTGGAGGGTGGCGCTGGTCTACGCCGGCATCGGCACCCTGGTGCTCTGGGTCACGCTGCTGCTCGCGGGCATGCCGCCGCTCACGGGGCTGTACCACGCGCTCAACCTGTTCATGGCGGCCTTCGACACCGGCGGCTTCGCCACGCAGTCCGCCAGCGTCGCGTTCTACCGCTCGCCGGCGGTCGAGTCGGTCCTGATGATCATCATGGTCGCGGGCGCCTTCAGCTTCCCGCTCCACTACCAGCTCTGGCAGGGCAAGCGGTCTGAGATCGCGCGCAACATCGAGACGCGCACGATCGGCCTGTCGATCCTCGGTCTGTTCGTCGTGACGGCCGTGGGACTGGGCCGCACCGGCACCTTCACCGACTTCGGCCCGCTGTTCCGCCACGGGTTCTTCCAGGCGATCAGCGCGCACACGACGACGGGACTGTCCACCACTGCCGGCCGGCTGTTCGTCACCGACTGGGGTGTCCTGGCTCCGGCGATGATCGTCGCCGCCATGGCGATCGGCGGCATGGCCGGCTCCACCGCCGGGGGCATCAAGGCGATCCGCATCGGGCTGATCGTCAAGGGCCTGCGGCGGGACATCCGCAAGGTGCTGCTGCCCGAGAACGCCCAGGTCATCGAGACGTACCACTCGATGTCCCGGCGGGTCCTGCGGTCGGACCAGGTCCGTGACGCCGCCACGATCCTGCTGCTCTTCCTGCTGCTGTACCTGGGGGGCGGGATGCTCGGGCTGTTCTACGGCTACCGGTTCGACCTCGCCCTGTTCGAGAGCACCGCGGCGGCGTCCTCCGGCGGCCTGTCGGTCGGCATCGTGCGCCCGGAGCTTGAGTGGCCGATCAAGGTCGCCTACATCGCCCAGATGGTGATCGGCCGGCTGGAGTTCATCGCGATCTTCGCGCTGGCCGGCTACGCCGTGTCCATCGTCCGGGGTCGCGTGTGAACCGGCTGGACACGCCCGAGCGCCTGCTGCCGGTCCCACGCCGGCGGGTGCTCGCGGCGACGGTGGTGGCAGCGGCGGTGCTCGCGGGCATGGTCGCGCTCACCGAGTCCCTGCGCCACCCCCTGCCGGGTGGCGAGCCCACCGTGCCGGAGCTGGCCGCCCCCGGCGCTGACCCCCGCACCGAGGTCGTCTGCGACGGCCCGCTGCCCCGGGAAGGGCAGCAACGCGCCGGACTGGCCGAGAACGACCCGGGGGTCGACGAGGTCCTCGACGTGATCTCCAACCAGCTCTACGACTGTCCCCAGACCTGGGACGGGCGGCTCGTGCGCTACCGGGGCGAGGTGGTCGGCGCGGTGCTGCAGCGGGAGGGCGGCGCGTGGGTCCACCTGAACGACGACGTCTACGGCGACGCGCTGGGACCGCTGCCGTCGCACCGCGACTTCCGCGGCGGCAACGCCGGCGTCGGCGTCTTTATCCCCGCCGAGCTGGTCGGCGTCATCACGCACGTCGGGGGCCCGGACACCGAGGGCGACGTCCTCGAGGTGGTCGGACGCTTCCACCGGGTCGACTCGCGGAGCGCCGAGGTGGCCGTCATCCGCGCCGACTCCGGCTCGGTGGTGGCCACCGGCCAGCCGTTCGCCGACCCGGTGCTGCCCGACCGCCGCCTCGCGGCCCTTCTGCTCACACCGCTGGCCCTTGCCATCGTGGTCGGCGAGCGCGTCCACGCCCGCCGGCGCTGAAGGCCTCCCGTTTAGGGTTCCGTTCCTCCTCCCCGTCCCACGGCGATTGGAACGCCTGCGCCAGGGACTCCGCCGCTGCGACCACCTCGTCGACTTGGCGATGCTCAACCCGGCCGGGCCAACACAGGTGGTCGAAACTCCTTGACGCGGCCACGGCGACAACCTACGGTGAAAAAGATTGCGGAATCGATACCAATGTCGCGCGGGAGGCACGCGGCGACCAGGTTGCGGCCTCCAGCCAGGGCCTGATGCGCACCTTCCGGCCATCGGGCACCGCAACGGAACCGTGACCGGGGGAGGGGTGGAGATGGGACGGCTGGAGCGGAAAAGGGCAGTCATCACCGGAGCGGCCAGCGGGATCGGCGCCGCGGCGGCGCGGCACTTCGCGAGGGAAGGAGCCCGCGTGGGACTGATCGACGTCGCGGCGAGCGACCTCGATGTCGTCGTCAAGGAGATCGTCGACGAAGGCAGAGTAGCGGTGCCGCTGTTGGCCGATGTCAGCGACGAGGCCCAGGTCAGCGGGGCCGTGGACGGCGTCGTGGATGAATGGGGCGGCCTCGACATCCTGGTCGCCAACGCATGCGTGTTCCTGAACGGCCAGGACAACCGGGCCCACGAGCTCGACCTCGCCGTCTGGCAGCGCACCCTCGACGTGAATCTCACGGGCGCGTTCCTCGCCGCCAAGCACGGGGTGCGGGCGATGCTCGCCACCGGCGGTGGGTCAGTTATCTTCACCGGCTCACCCACCGGGATGCTGGGCGTCTCCCCGACCTTCGACGCGTACAGCGCGAGCAAGGGCGGTGTCCACGCGCTCATGCGGGTGATGGCGCGCGACTACGCCACGGACGGGATCCGTGTGAACGCCGTCATCCCCGGGTTCACCAACACGCCCTCGACGGCTTTCATCATGGCGGACGACGAGGCACGCGAGGGGCTGCTCGCGGTGATTCCCGCAGGCAGGCCCGGAACCGCCGAGGAAGTGGCGGTCGTCATGGCCTTCCTGGCCTCGGACGAGACCCCGTACGTCACCGGCTCCTTCTATCACTGCGACGGGGGCATCACCGCCATCTGACCTCCGCGCTGCCGTTCGAGGGAAGGAGCGCCGCGTGCCGGACGCCGGTCACACCGCCCCACGGACCGCTCCGGGCTCTGCAGCGCCTCCCTCTCCCGGGCCGAGCGGGAACACGCCTCCGCCGACCAGCTCGCGGCTCGGCTCGCGGCTCGGCTTCCGGCCGGGATTCATGGACGAGCTCGGCGTGCTCGTCGCCCTGGTCGTGCTCGTCGGGCTCGTGGGCCTGGTCCGGCCGAACTTCCTGCATCCCGGCACACTGTTGAACCTGGCGGCAAGCAGCGTCTTCTCCGGGACGCTTGCTCTCGGAATCGTCTTCCTGCTCGCTATGCGCGAGATCGACCTGTCATTCGGCTGGATCTTCAACTTCTCCGCGGTCGTAGCGGCGCTGGCCATGACCAACGGGGTCGACCCGTTCCTCGCGGGGTTCATGGGGATCGTCTTCGGCGCCGGCCTCGGTCTGGTGAACGGTGTGCTGTCGGTCGCGCTGCGGCTGCCGGTGCTGATCGTGACGCTCGGCACGTTCTCGATGTACCGCGGGCTGTCATTGGTCGTCAACCAGTCCAGGGCGGTCGTCCCGCCGGCGGAGGTTCGGCAGGCGGCGTACTTTCAGCTGCTGACGGCGAAGCTGTTCGGGGTCGTGCCGGTCATCACGATGCTCTTCGTGGCTCTGGCTGTGGCGCTGCACCTGCTCCTTCACCGCACGCGGCTCGGCTATCGGACGCTCGCGATCGGCAGCAACCCCGAGGCGGCCCGGCTCGCCGGGATCCCGGTCGCCCGCACCAAGCTCCAGGTCCTCACGCTGATGGGCGCGATCTCCGGGCTCTCCGGCGTGCTGTTCGTCGGGTTCAGGGGTGCCGTGGACCCGAACTCCGGCGCGGACTTCCTCCTGCCGGTGATCGCCGCGGCGATCATCGGCGGGACCCCGCTGGCGGGGGGATCGGGGACCGTCATCGGGGCGCTTCTGGGCGTCCTGATCATCGGCGTCATCAGCAGCGGGATCGTCTTCCTCGGCATCGATGCGGTGTGGAGCACGTTCGTGACCGGGCTGGTGATCGTGATCGCGGTGGCCTTGGACCAACTGGTCAGGCAGGGACGCAGACGACGGGCTGACCGTTCGCAGGACGCGATCTGAAGCTGACCTGCCCTGCGGGGCACAAGGGAGGTACGACATGAACAGGGGACCGAAGTTGCTGGGCATGGTGGGGGCGCTGCTGCTCACGCTGACCGCGTGCGGCGGGGATCCGGGGACAGACGTCGGATCGTCGCCGCCACCGACGACCGAAAGGGCGGTCGAGGACACGGGAGGCGAGACCACTCCCACCAGCGGTGATGACATCGTCATCGGGTTCGTCACGCACGTCGTCGGCGATCCGTTCATCCAGCAGATCACCGACGGGGCCGAGGCCGCCGCCGATGACCTGGGCGTCACGCTGCAGGTGAGCGGACCCGCAGGGGGGGACGCCGACGCGCAGTTGAAGGCGGCGCAGGACATCGTAGCGGCGGGGGCTCAGGGGCTCGCGGTGTCCGTGCCGGGTGAGTCGATGGCGAACGGGCTGGGCGAGATCATCGACTCCGGCGTCCCGGTGGTCCAGTTCAACCTGCTCTCCACCAGCGTGGACGCCCCGTACGTCGGCGAGCGCTCCACCGAGTCGGGACGCATCCTGGGCCGCGAGGTGCTCGAGCTGCTCGGTGGTGACGGTGCGTCCGGCCAGGTGATCATCGGCAACTGCTTCCCGGGCTTCCCGGTGCTCGAGAACCGTGCGGCGGGCGTCGAGGAGTCGCTGTCGGAGGCGGAGGGCATCGAGATCCTCGGTCCGTTCGACGTGAAGGTCGAGCCCGCCGAGAACTACGCGCAGTGGGAGTCCCTCCTCGCCGCCAATCCCGGCGCTGCGGCGCTGGTCGGGTTGTGCGCCCCCGACGTCACCAGCCTCGGCCAGCTTCAGCAGGCCAACCCGGACCAGGAGTTCGTCGCCGGGGGCTACGACCTGACCGAGGGGAACCTCACCGCCATCCAGGAGGGACAGGCCGACGTGAGCCTCGGGCAGACGCCGTTCATGCAGGGCTACCTGCCGGTCAAGATGCTGGTCGACGCGATCCGCGACGACGTCGAGCTGAGCCTCGGGTTTGTGGACGCGGGCACGGAGATCGTGACGGCGGACAGCGTCACACAGCCCTACGACCTGCCACCCCTGAGCTTCGAGGAGCTGCTGGAGCTGGCCAGCTCCCCCGATCAGGCCAGGGACTACTACCAACCCCTGGTCGAAACGGTCATCGCCGACTGGCAGGACCACCTCGAACCGATCGAGAATGAGTCCCTCTGACCTCGGCGGCTGCGGAGGGGACAGCGCTCCCCTCTGCCGCGCCGTCGTCGAACCGCCCGTCGTGGTGGAGGTCGCCGGCCTGTCCAAGGCCTACGGCGGCGTGACGGCGCTGGAGCGCATGGACCTGCGGGTCCGGCGCGGCCGCGTGCACGCGGTCGTCGGGGAGAACGGGGCGGGCAAGTCGACGCTCATGAAGATTCTCGCCGGTGCCGTCAGCGCGGACAGCGGCAGCATCAGGCTCGACGGCCGGCAGGTGGAGCTGGGCTCCCCCAGAGCGGCCCAGGCGCACGGGATGGGCATCGTCTACCAGGAGCTCAGCCTGTTCCCCGACCGGTCGGTGCTGGCGAACCTCTTCGTGGACCGCGAGCCGCGGCGCATGGGCCTTGTGAGCCGGCGCCGCATGGCCGAGCAGGCGGCACCTGTGCTGGCGTCCGTCGGGCTCGACGTGGATCCCGACACGCCGGTGGGGCGCCTCACCATCGGGGAGCGCCAGCTCGTCGAGATCGCACGGGTGCTGCTCGAGGATCCACGCGTGGTGATCCTCGACGAGCCGAACTCCGCGTTGAACGACGCGGAGACGCGCAGGCTGTTCTCGATCCTCCGGCAGCTCGTGACCCGGGACATCGCGATCCTGTATGTCTCGCACCGGCTGGAAGAGGTGTTCGAGATCGCCGACGCCGTCACCGTGATGCGCAACGGGCGCCCTGTCCTGAGCCGCCCGGTCACCGAGCTGCACATGGCCGAGGTCATCCGGGCGATGGTCGGCCGGGATCAAGGCGAGCTCTTCCCTCCCCGCCGACCGCCCGTCGCCGGGCGGCGCCCACCCGCACTGGAGGTCCGCGGACTCACCGTCGGCGAGGACCTCGTGGACGTCAGCTTCGGCGCAGCGGCCGGCGAGGTCGTCGGCCTGGCCGGGCTCGAGGGGGCGGGGGTGGCGACGCTCCTTGGAGCGATCTTCGGCACCCGCCGGCCGGCGGCCGGGGACGTCACCTGCCTGGACGCCGCGGGACTGCCTTCGAACCCGACGCGGGCAGCACGTCGGGGGATCAGCCTCGTCCCCGCGGACCGCCGCAACCAGGGGCTGATGCTCGACAACAGCGTGCTGCAGAATCTCTCCCACGTCTCCGTCGGCGCGATCCAGCGGGGCTCGTGGCTGCGACGCGGGAGCATGGCGGCTGCGGCCGGCCACCAGGTGCAGCGCCTGCGCATCAAGACCCCCTCCCTGGCGACGCATGTCGGGCAGCTCTCGGGGGGGAACCAGCAGAAGGTCGTGATCGGCAAGTGGCTGGAGATCCAGCCGCGCCTGGTGCTCCTCGACGACCCCACGAGGGGTGTGGACATCGGCGCGAAGCGGGAGATCTACCAGCTGATCCGGGAGATGGCCGACGGCGGCGGCACGATCCTGTTCCGCTCCACGGAGCTGTCGGAGCTGCGCGGCCTGGCCGACCGCATCCTCGTGTTCTACCGCGGCAGGCTCACCACGGAGTGCCCACCGGGGATCGCGTCGCACGACCTGCTCCACGCCGTCAACACCGGGTCGTTGCCCGCGGCTTCGCCGTGACCGGTCGGCGCGGCGCCGCAGATCAGGTCATCCCATCGACTTCGCCTGGCCGGCGAGGTCGCGACGGCCGGCGGCGAGGGAGGACGGGCAGAGCTCCTCGACGACGCAGTCGGCGCAGCGGGGGCGGAGCGCGTCGCAGACGCGGCGGCCGTGGAGGATGATCACCAGGCTGGCGCTGGGCCACTGCGTCCTGGGCAGGAGCTTCATGAGGTCGCGTTCGATCTTCGCCGGGTCGTCGGCGCGCGTGAACGCGAAGCGCCTCGACAGCCGCTTCACGTGCGTGTCGACGGCGATGCCGGCGCTGC
>JACCXR010000179.1 GCA_013696915.1 Euzebyaceae bacterium | reverse complement strand
CTCCAGGGGTAGGTGTCGGACCGAAAGCGGGCTGCCGGGGCCGATTTTCCCCTCACTCGCGTATCGGGTCCCCGAGGAGAGCGGGGGCAAAGGGAGTGAGGGCTCGCCTTGCCGCCAGCAGCCGGTGCCGCCTGCCGCGTCTCGCGTCTCGCGCGGCACCGCGGTTGCGGGGGGCATGGGGGGCTCGTACGCTGCCCACCGGGTCTCGCCCGCCGGCGATCGGCCGGCGCGCCCGCGCTGCCCGGACCATACGCCCGGAGGGATGCCCGTGTCACGTCCGTCTCGCCCCGTTCCGGCAAGCCCGCCGATCCCCGCCCCCAGCCCGTCCTCACCTTGGGAGACCGGCAACGGGGCCGACCCGACCACACCGCCCAGCAGCGTCATCGTCGAGAACATCTCACCCCGGCTCGACTGCGGCCGCTATCCCGTCAAGCGCGAGGTCGGCGACCGCTTCGTCGTGTCCGCCGACATCTTCAAGGACGGCCACGACAAGCTCGCCGCCGTCCTCCGCTACCGGACGCGGGAGGAAGACGGCTGGCGCGAGGCGGAGATGCGCTACGTCGACAACGACCGCTGGAGTGGCGCCTTCGAGCTGAGCGAGAACACCCGCTACCGCTATGCCATCCAGGCCTTCCCGGACGCGTTCGCCTCCTGGCGCGACGGGTTGGAGAAGAAGCACGCCGCCGGCCAGGAAGTCAGTTTGGAGCTGCGCGAGGGGAAGCTGATCCTGGAGGAGGCGCTGCCACGGGCCGACGCCGTCGACCGGGCCACCCTGGAGGCGGCCATCGCCGCCATCGACGGCGGGGCCGACCAGGGCACCACGGTGGCGGCGGTGCTGGACGAGGCGGTGGCCGCCGCCATGCGCCGTCGCCGCTCCCGCGTCGGTGCCGTCGACTCCCCCGTCCTCGAGGTGGTCGTCGACCGGGTCCGCGCCCGCTACGCCGCCTGGTACTCGATGTTCGCCCGCTCCGCGGGGACGGTCCTTGGCCGCAGCGCGACCTTCGCCGAGGCGGCCGCGCGGCTGCCCGCCATCGCCGCGATGGGCTTCGACACCGTCTACCTGCTGCCGATCCACCCGATCGGGACGACCTTCCGCAAGGGGCCGAACAATACCCTCGGCGGCGGCCCGGACGACGCTGGCGTCCCCTACGCCATCGGCAGTCCCGACGGCGGTCACCGCGCCATCGAGCCGGGACTCGGCACCCTGGAGGATTTCCGCGCCTTTGTCCAGCGGACGGAGGAGCTGGGGATGGAGGTCGCCCTCGACTTCGCGGTCAACGCCTCGCCCGACCACCCCTGGGTGAGCGAGCACCAGGACTGGTTCACCGTCCGCCCGGATGGCACGATCCAGTACGCCGAGAACCCGCCGAAGAAGTACCAGGACATCTACCCGATCGATTTCGACACCTCCGACATCGACGGGCTCCAGGCCGAGCTGAAGAACGTCGTCGACTTCTGGATCGGCCACGGCGTCCGGATCTTCCGGGTGGACAACCCCCACACGAAGGCGCTGCCGTTCTGGGAATGGCTGATCGACGCGATCCGCGCCGACCACCCGGACGTGCTGTTCCTCGCCGAGGCGTTCACCCGCCCGAGGATGATGAAGACCCTCGCGAAGCTCGGCTTCAGCCAGAGCTACACGTACTTCGCGTGGCGCAACACGAAGTCGGAGCTCACCGACTATCTCGTCGAGCTGTCGCGCACCGAGATGGCGGACTACTACCGGCCGAGCTTCTGGCCGAACACCCCGGACATCCTCACCGAGTATCTGCAGACCGCAGGTCCGCCCGCATTCAAGATCCGCCTCGCCCTGGCGGCACTGCTCTCCCCCGCCTACGGCATCTACTCCGGCTACGAGCTCTACGAGAACGCGGCGGTGCGCCCCGGAAGCGAGGAGTACCTCGACTCCGAGAAGTACGCCTACCGGCCGCGGGACTACCACCGCCCCGACTCGCTCGCGCCGTACATCACCCGCATCAACCGCATCCGCTCGGAGCACCGGGCGTTCCGGGAGCTCCGCAACCTCTGGTTCCACCACATCGGCAACGCCCAGCTGCTGTGCTTCTCCAAGGTCGAGCGAGACCGCACGAATCCGGTCCTCGTCATCGTCAACCTCGACCCGCACCACCCGCAGGCCGGGCTGACCTGGCTCGACCTGTGGCAGCTCGGCCTGGAGCACGTCGGCCCCTTCGAGGCGCACGATCTGGTCACCGACACCACTTACATATGGCATGGCGCCGAGAACTTCGTCATGCTCGACCCGTGGGTGGAGCCGGTCCACGTCTTCCGGCTGCGGGCCCTGTAGCACACCACCCAACCCGAACACCCGGCTCCATCTCGAAAAGGCGGAGGAACACCCGTGGCGTTGACGAGCGACCCGCTCTGGTACAAGTCCGCGATCTTCTACGAAGTCCTGATGCGCGGGTTCTACGACTCGACGAACGACGGCACCGGCGACATCCGCGGCCTGAGCGAGAAGCTCGACTACATCCAATGGCTGGGCATCGACTGCATCTGGCTGCTGCCCTTCTACCAATCACCCCTGCGCGACGGCGGCTACGACATCAGCGACTTCATGACCGTCCTCCCCGAGTACGGCACCGTGGACGACGTCGCGCAGCTCCTCGAGCAGGCCCATGTGCGCGGGATCCGGGTCATCGCGGACATGGTCATGAACCACACGAGCGACCAGCACCCCTGGTTCCAGGAGTCCCGCAAGCCGGGCTCGGACAAGCGCGACTGGTATGTCTGGAGCGACACCGACGACCGCTACAACGACGCGCGGATCATCTTCGTCGACACCGAGATCTCCAACTGGACCCACGACCACGACGCCGGCGCGTACTACTGGCACCGCTTCTTCAGCCACCAGCCGGACCTCAACTACGACCATCCCGCCGTCCAGGAGGAGATGCTGGACATCGTGCGGTTCTGGCTGAGCCTCGGCCTCGACGGGCTGCGGTTGGACGCCGTGCCGTACCTGTTCGAACGCGAGGGCACGAACTGCGAGAACCTGCCGGAGTCACACGAGTACCTGAAGCGGCTGCGCAAGGTCGTCGACGCCGAGTTCTCAAACCGGGTCATGCTCGCCGAGGCCAACCAGTGGCCCGCCGACGTCGTCGACTACTTCGGCGACGGCGACGAGTGCCACATGGCGTTCCACTTCCCCGTCATGCCCCGCATGTTCATGGCGGCGCGCCGGGAGGAGGCCCGCCCCCTCGTCGAGATCCTGTCGAACACTCCGGCCATCCCGGAGAACTGCCAGTGGGGCATCTTCCTGCGCAACCACGACGAGCTCACCCTCGAGATGGTCACGGACGACGAGCGCGACTACATGTACAAGGAGTACGCCAAGGACCCGCGCATGAAGTCCAACGTCGGCATCGCGCGCCGGCTGGCCCCGCTGCTGGAGAACAGCCGCGACCAGATCGAGCTGTTCACCGGACTGCTGCTGTCGCTGCCCGGCTCCCCCGTCCTCTACTACGGGGACGAGATCGGCATGGGCGACAACGTCTACCTGGGTGACCGCGACGGCGTCCGCACTCCCATGCAATGGAACCCCGACCGCAACGCCGGCTTCTCCACCGCCGACCCGCAGCAGCTGTACCTGCCCGCGATCCTGGACCCGGTCTACGGCTACCAGGCCATCAACGTCGAGGCGCAGATGCGCTCGACGAGCTCGTTGCTGAACTGGACCCGCAAGATGCTCGGCGTCCGCCGCCAGCACCCGGTGTTCGGCATGGGCAGCTACGAGGAGCTCGGCTCCAGCAACCCGTCAGTCCTGGCGTTCGTGCGTGAGTTCGGCGACGACAAGGTGCTCTGCGTCAACAACCTGTCGCGCTTCCCGCAGCCGGTCGAGCTCGACCTGAACCGCTTCGACGGCTACCTGCCGGTCGAGCTCACCGGCCTCGTGCAGTTCCCCGCCATCGGCGAGCTGCCCTACCTGCTCTCACTGCCCGGGCACGGGTTCCTGTGGTTCGGCCTCAAGGCCCCGGAGGACGTTCATGAGTGACATCGACAGCGACATCGACAAGGCGCTGAGGGCCTGGCTGCCGCACCAGCGCTGGTA
>JACCXR010000115.1 GCA_013696915.1 Euzebyaceae bacterium | reverse complement strand
TACCCTGGAGCCGATGCCCAGACTGCGCTCGCTCGTGCAGACCACCGTGCTCGCGGCGCTGACCGGCACGAGCGGCATCGTCTACGCGGCCTCGCGGTCCCGGCCCGGGACGGGCGGGGCGGCGGCCCCCACGCCGCCGCCCGGTCTGCCCCCCGGACGCCTGGTCGACGTCCCGGGGCGCGGGGAGATGTTCGTCCGTGAGGCGCCAGGTCCCCACTCCGACTCCCCGGTCGTCGTGCTGCTCCACGGGTGGATGTTCGCGGCCGACCTCAACTGGTTCACCTGCTACGGCCCGGTGTCGGAGGTGGCCAGGGTGATCGCGGTGGACCACCGCGGCCACGGACGAGGGTTGCGCGCGTCTGAGCCGTTTCGTCTCGCCGACGTCGCCGACGACGTCGCGGCGCTCCTGCGCCACCTCGGCACCGGCCCGGTCGTCGCGGTGGGCTACTCGATGGGCGGGGCGGTCGCCCAGCTGCTGTGGCAGCGCAGTCCCGACGTCGTGCACGGCCTGGTCCTGTGCGCCACCGCCGCCAGCTGGGCGGACAGCCCGCGGAACCGGCTGGTCTGGCGGGGGATGGGGCTGCTCCAGGTCGTGCTGCGGGTCCTCCCGCGCTTCTGGTGGGAGCGGCTCGTTCACGCCCAGGTGTCGGGGCGGCTGCCCTTCGCCGTGACCCGCATGATCAACTCCGAGACGCCGCCCGAGGTGCTCGAGCTGCTGCCCTGGCTCATCGGCGAGCTCGACCGCGGCAGCGCCGAGGACGTCGCGGAGGCCGGCCGGGAGCTCAGCCGGTACGACGCCCGCGGATGGCTGCCCAGCGTGGACGTCCCCACCGCCGTGGTCGTGACGACCCGCGACCAGCTCGTGCCGCCGTCCGACCAGCGCGCGCTCGCCGCCCGGATCCCCGGCGCCCAGTGCTACGAGGTGGCCCTGGACCACGACGCGGCCGTGGCGGACACGGGTCTGTTCACGGCGACGCTGCGGAAGGCCCTCGACCACGTGCTCGACGCCCGGCCGTGAGCCCGCGGTCCGGCGGCGTGCCGGCCTGAGGGCGGCGATGGCCTCCTTCGTCGATGCGTATGCCGTGCTCGGCGTGCCGGCCGAGGCGGACCAGGACACCCTCAAGGCGGCCCACCGGCGGCTCGTGCGCCGGCATCACCCCGACCTGGTCCCGCCGGACGAGCGCTCGGAGGCGACGCGCCGGGTGCAGGAGATCAACGTGGCGTACGGCCTGGTCCGGGACCGCGAGAAGCGCGCCCGCTATGACACGCTGCGGCAGGCCGCGCAGCGGTCCGGGGTCGGCTCCTCGAGCGGGTCGGCCCCGGCCGTGGTCACGACCCAGTGGGACGCGGCGATCCATGCGGCGGGCCGGTGGGCGGGCGAATGGTGGCGGCACAACCGCGAGCCGGTCCGCCGTGCGGCGCTCGGGGTCCGCAGCGCCTACGGCCGGATGCTGCGGGTGGTCGGCATCGTCGTCTACACGTGGGTCGGCCTGATCACCGGCGCGGCACTGCAGCTGCTGTTCGACACCGGCGGCTCGCTGGCGGCCGTCGCCGGTGGCGTGGGCGGAGCCATCGTCGGGGACCGCAGGGGCCGCGACCGCCTGCGGCGCTGGGCCGGCGAGGACTCCGACCGCCGCATGTGGGCCTGGCAGCTCGCGTGGGCCGCTGCGATCGGCCTCGGCCTGCTGTTCGACCTCCGCCGCTGACCGCGGCGGTGGTCGCTTGCTGGGCAGAGCGTGCCGGGCCGGGCGCCACGGCTGTGGCGGATCAGGCCACCCCTACGCCGTTCCCGCCACGGTCCAGCGCAGTGAGGAAGCGGGCGAGGTCGCGGTCGAACGAGTCGACCTCGCAGCCCCGCTCGACCGCACGACGGCGACGTAGGCGTCCGCGGCGAGGTCCCCTCTGGCGTCGGCCCGCGAGCAGAGCCGCTCGACCCACCAGTAGCCGGCGATCCCCGAGGTCCGCCAACCGCGCGAGAGCCGGGGGATACCCAACGGTAGGTCAGGTCGCCCGCCGCCCCTTCCTTCACGTTGAAGTAGCGGCTGAGACCGGAGGTCATGCAGAAGGGTGACGCCCGACGACAACCGGCGCTACCGGCGGGTTCCGGCGCTCTCCGAGTTCTTGCTCTACGGCGTGGTGTTGTCGCCAGATCGTGCTCGCGCAGCGAACGCAAGACCGGAGATTTCCTTGTTCTGCTCGTGGATCCGCCCGCTCGGGCTCGTGGGGCGGCGTGCCCCACCAGCGCGGACGGTGACCCGGAGGGCCGCACTTGCCGGGGTTCCGGGGCCCGGGACCCGATATCCCAAGGATTTGGGGACGTGGGGCCTCTGTCGCATGGGACGGGAAGCGGCCGACGCTGCCTCTATCCAACGAGTTATGGGGGTCTGGCATGGTCCGCTCAACGAGGTTCTGGTTGGTCGCGTTTCTGGTCATGGGGGCAGTCAGCTTCGCCCTGACCTCGATGTTCGGCGTCGAGGGGTCGAACAACGACCCGCTGCTCGCGGAGATCGGCAACGGTGGCATGCCGCTCGCAGTCCTGGGCGTGCTGGTCGTGGCGATCGTGCAGGTGGTTCGCAGCGTGCGAGCACGAGGGGAGTCGCGGTGAGAGGCGGACGCGTGCTGACGGAGCGGCAGCGCGTCGGTGGCCTGCTCGTGGCGGCGCTGCTCATCGCCACGTCCTTCGGCCTGGAGACCCACAACTGGAACGACGTGCCGGAGTCCCTCACGACAAGCCTGCTCGTCGTGGGGTTGATCGGCCTGGTCGGGCTGCTGCTGTTCAACCCGAAGCGATAGCGCGGAGCCGGCCGATGGCTTACCGTCCTCGACGGAGGCAGGCGATGACGGCAGCACGGTTGGGGTGGGGGATCGCCGGAGGCGTCGTGCTGGCGGTCCTGGGCGCCTTGCTACTCGCCTTCGCCCTGACGGACGACCCGGTGATCAGCCCCTTGGACGGCGCGTGGCTGGTCGCCCTGGCCTCCTATGCGGTCGCGGGAGCGTTGATCGTTAGCCGGCGGTCCCGCCATGGGGTCGGGTGGACCCTGCTGGCAGTCGGCGCTCTGGTCGCGCTGGCGGGTCTGGCAGACGCCTACGCCGGCTACGCGCTCGAGTCGGGCGCGGCGGGGGCGGTGTCGGCACGGTGGGTCCAGAGCCTGCTGTGGGATCCCGCCTTCGCGGTGCTGCTGATCGCCCTGCCGTTGCTGTTCCCCACCGGCCGCCTCCCCAGCCGACTATGGCGTCCTGTGGCTGCGGTCGGCGCGGCGGCAGCCGTGTGCCTCGTCGTGGTGAGCGCCCTCGAGCCAGGCCCGATCGGCACGGACCTCCCCGTCGAGAACCCCTTCGGCTGGCAGGCCGGTGCGGCGACGCTGGATCTGGTGGACGCCCTCGCCGAGGCCCTCCTGATGCTGGCAGCTGTGCTGGCGCTGGCCGCGCCGATCGTGCGATACCGGCGTGGCAGCGCGGTCGAGCGCCGCCAGCTGCAGTGGTTCGTGTACGCCATCGGGCTGCTGGTGTTGCTCTCGGCGGCCAGCGCGATGACCGAGCTCCTCCCGCTCGGCGACGGCATCGGGGTGGTGCTGGAGATCGGCGCGATCGCGAGCGTCCCCATCGCGATCGTCGTCGCGATCCTGCGCCACGGGCTCTATGACGTGCGCGTGGCGGTCAGCCGGACGCTGGTCTATGCGGTCCTGTCGGTCGCGATCGTCCTGCTCTACGGCGCGGCGGTCGGCGCCGCAGGCGCCGCGGCCACCGGCAGGGGCGTCAGCGTGCTGCCGCTGCTCGTGATGATCGGGGTGGCGGTGGCGTTCCAGCCGGCGCGGTTGCGACTGCAGGCGTTCGTGGATCGACGGCTGTTCGGTTGGGGTCGCAACCCCTACGCGGCGCTGCAGGAGCTCGGGCGCCGCCTCGTCTTCCCGCAGGACTCCGACGATGCCCTGCGCAGCGTCGTGAGCACGGTCCGGGAGGCGCTGCGGCTTCCCTACGCGGCGCTCGTTTCCCCGACCGGGGAGACCCGCGCGGAGTCAGGGGCCCCCGTGGGAGAGGCGGTGCGGATCCCCATGGAGCACGCGGCGGTGCCGATGGGCGACCTCGTCGTCACGCCGCCACGCAGCCACCGGGTGCTCTCAAGGCCGGAGCGACGCCTGCTCGAGGACCTCGCCCGGCTCGCGGCTGTCGCGCTGCATGCCACGAACCTAACCGATGAGCTCGTCCGGTCCCGCCAGGAACTGGTGGATGCCAGGGAGGACGAGCGCCGTCGTCTTCGCAGGGATCTGCACGACGGCATCGGCCCGGACCTGGCGGGCCTCGCGCTCCGGCTGGAGGCGACGGCCGCGACGCTCGACAGGCGACCAGACAAAGCCCGCGCGGAGATCACCGCGACGGCACGTCGGCTGACCGCCGCCGTGGGCGACGTGCGGCGCATCGTCTACAACCTGCGCCCGCCGGCCCTGGACGACCTCGGTCTGGAACAGGCGCTGCGGCAACGGGCGGCGGAGTTCGGTCATGGCGATCCCGCGCGCGGGCGACCGCCGCTGTCCGTGCGCTTCGAGATCGAGGGGGATCTGGCGCCGCTGCCGGCGGCGTTGGAGGTGGCGGCCTACCGAATCGTGAGCGAGGCCATGCTCAACACGTGGCGGCACACGGCCGCGCGCCACTGCACCGTCACGCTCCACCTCGACGATGGATTCCGCGTCGAGGTGTCCGACGACGGCGACGGCCTGCCGGCCACCGTCAGCCCGGGAGTTGGGATGACCTCCATGATCGAGCGCGCCCGCGAGCTAGGAGGACGATGCTCGATCGGCGGCGGGCCGCAGGGCGGGACGCAGATCCGGGCCGTCATCCCGGTGCGCGCATGATCACGGTCGCCATCGTCGACGACCACCCCGTCTTCCGTGACGGCCTGCGAGCCGTCCTCGCGACCCTCGCCGATGTCAAGACGCTCTGGGAGGCGGGGACCGCGGCCGAAGCCCTGCACCTGGCACAACAGTCCCCTCCCGACGTCGTGCTCATGGATCTGCACATGCCGGGCATGAGCGGCATCGAGGCGACCCGCCAGCTCGTCGCCGCCCATGCGGGCCTGCGCGTGCTGGTGCTCACGATGCTCGAGGACGACTCCTCGCTGCTCGCCGCCGTTCGGGCCGGGGCTCACGGCTACCTGGTCAAGGGTGCCGACCGCGCCGAGATCGGACGCGCGCTGTCGGCGGTCTCGCACGGCCAGGCAGTCTTCGGCCCCCAAGTGGCGCGCCGACTGCTGGACGCCTTCGCAACCAGAGGCGGCCGCGCACCCACCTCCTTCCCCGAGCTCACCGACCGGGAACGCGAGGTGCTGGGGCTGCTCGCCGCCGGCCTCGACAACCGCACGATCTCACGCCGTCTGCACCTCGGCGAGAAGACCGTCCGCAACTACGTGTCCAACATCCTGACCAAGCTCCACGTCACCAACCGTTACGAGGCGGCCGAGATCGCCCGTGAGGTTGGCCTTCCGCCAGGTGACGCGGCCGGCCCGACTCACTGGACAGCGCAGAACGCGGACAACCACCGCCCTCCGAAGACCCACGGCCCGCCTTGAGCAAAAGTGCAGCAATTGCTCGAGGCAGTGATTGACAACTGTGACGAAGCCGCCAGATCTACGAGGCTGGAGTCGTTGTTCGGTCGGGATCCTTCCGGCCGTCTGGAAATCACGCCAAACGGCCACCTCATCACATGCCTGCGACTGAGCCGCCAGCCCGACTTGGACTCCCATATCGAGCTGAAGCTGGCGGAGGTCGGAGTGGAAGACGGCCCCTGATATGGCTGAGACCAGAGGCTGGTCACCTCGATCCTTCGTTGCCAGGACCGCATAGGAGATCAGCCGATACGGGAAGGCGCACGGGGGACGTACCTGGCGGCAGCGGCCGGATATCTCAGCCGCTGGCAGCCCCGCGACCGACGGTCGGCTGGGTATCCCCGGCCGTCTCTGCCGATGCTGCGATGTGACGCATGACCGCAATACCGAGAAGACCATACGTCATGCTGAGGTATACGGAACGAACGACGATCTGAGACCATTCACCGGCCCCAACCGCCATCAGCAGAATGTCCAGCGGCAGGAGGAGGCTCGCCACCAGCGGCAGGTATCGCGCAGCGTGCGGCCAGACGCGGGCGCGCACAACGAACACGCCCACCGCGATCAGCCCCATCATGCTCAACGGCCAGAACGCGTCGAGCACGACAAGGATGCCAGTGTGGGGCCGGTTGGCGTCGAACAGAAACGGCACGGTCCACGCGATGGCCAGCGCAACGGCCACGATCTCGGCGTTCAGCACGAACCTGGCCGGACGCGTGGTGCCGGTCGCATCAGTGGCGCGCATCGTGGCGAGCAATGCGACCAGCCCCAGCTGGAACACCCCGCTCGTCCAGATCTCGATTTGATCGTTGACGCCTTCGGGCATCACCCCCGCCTGCAGCCACCCGTAGGCCCACGCGAAGCCTCCCAGCATGATCATGGCACCGCAGGCGCGGATGGTTGACGCCTTCATGGCCCCTCCAGTCACGGCAGACGGCGATCGTCTGAACCACTCCGATGCTTGGCTGTCCGACGGACGGGCGCCATCCGGCTCAAGAGGGATCTTTTGATTCCTCCGATGGGCCGACGTCACTGGCGCGAACTCAACCCACAGACGGAGGCGGAAGCCGTTGCGTGTTGTTACCTTGGGCTGATGCGCAGGGCGGCGGACGCGCTGATCGATCGACAAGACAGCCTCCTCGTGGCGGGCCTCTTTGCGATGGGCGCGGTCGAAGCATTGGTACTCGCGGAGCAAGCGCCGCTGTGGTGGCAGCTGCCGCTGGCCGTTGTCTGGACAGCCCCCCTGCTGTGGCGGCGACGGTGGCCTGTGGTGGTGTTGGCGCTGGTCATCGTGATGGGGCCGGCGCTGGAGCTGGTCAACGACGAGGGCGGCGTCATGTCGTTCGTGCTGTCGGCGGTCGTCGCTGCCTACTCGGTCGGCCGGTTGCTCGACCCGCCCTCCACGTGGTGGGGCCCGGCGCTGACGGTCGGGTTCGGCTGGATCGTGTTCGCGGTCACGCGTGGTGCGCTTTCCGATTTCGTGTTCGTGGCCTTGCTGTACGGCGGGGCGTGGGCAGTCGGGCACGCAATCCGTCGCCGGGATGTGCAGGTCGGGGAGCTGACGCGCGAAAAGGAGGAGCTGCGTCGCACCCACCAGCAGCGGGAGTTGATGGCGGTCGAGCATGAGCGGGCACGTATCGCGCGAGAGCTCCACGACATCGTGTCTCACGGCATCAGCGTGATCACGATCCAGGCGCAAGCCCTCCGGCACCGCGTGGAGCCGACGAATGACGAGGCCGCCGAGGTGCTTCGCGGCATAGAAACGACCGCCCGTCAGGCTATGGGTGACATGCGGCGACTCCTCGGGGTCCTGCGTTCGGATGGCGAACCGCCGGCACTGGCCCCGCAGCCGGGATTGGCGGACTTTCCTGCGCTCGTTTCCGAGACACGCGCGGCTGGGGTCGACGTCGACATGGTGATCCAGGGAGCCGCCACTCCTCTGCCGCCGGGTATCGACCTCGTGGCATACCGGGTGGTGCAGGAGGCGCTGACCAACGTGCGCAAGCACGCAGGCGTGGCGAGTGCGGTCGTTGTGCTTCGCTACCAGCCTGAAGCCTTGGACATCGAGGTGGCCGACGAGGGGCGACCCCGTCTCCAACCACTCGGCGAGCCGGTCACCGGCGGGGGCCACGGCCTGGCGGGCATGCGCGAACGCGTTGCGCTGTACGGCGGGACGGTGGCTGCCGGACCGGCTCCCGACGGTGGCTTCCGTGTCCAGGTGCTGCTGCCGCTGATGAGCGAGATGACGACCGGATGATCGACGTAATCATCGCCGACGACCAGCAGATGGTGAGATCGGGTCTTCGCTCGCTGCTGCAGGAGGACCCTGAGATCACCGTCGTCGCGGAAGTCGCCGACGGCGCCGCTGCGGTCGAGGCCGTCCGGGCGCTCCAGCCTGACGTGGTGCTCATGGATATCCGCATGCCAGTGCTCGACGGGCTGTCGGCGACCCGGGAACTGGCGCGACGCGGCGACGCCGCTCGCATCCTCGTGCTCACGACCTTCGATCTGGATGAGTATGTTTTCGATGCGCTGCATGCCGGCGCCAGCGGCTTCCTGCTCAAAGACTCCACCGCAGAAGATCTCGTGAACGCCGTGAAGGTGCTGTCGGCGGGAAATGCCCTGCTGGACCCTGTCGTGACCGGCCGCGTGATCGATGCGTTCGTCACGGCCCCCCGGCGGCCGGCGGCCTCCAACGTGGCCGCCCGTCTCACAGATCGGGAGCGACAAGTGCTGGAGCTGCTAGCACGGGGTCTGTCGAACGCAGAGATTGCCCGCCGTCTGCATATCACCGATGCGACCACCAAGACGCACGTCAGCAACATCCTCAGCAAGCTGCGGCTACGGGATCGCGTCCAAGCAGTCATCTGGGCCTACGAGCACGGGCTCATCCCACCGCCGACGCCAGGGAACTGACGGCCGCGATGATGTCGGCCGCTATCCACAGGGTGTGCGTCCGCGGAAGCGCTGGGAACAGCCGTTCTCATAGGGTTGGCGGCGGTGCCTCTGACTCGCCGAACCGGGGATCTCCGAGCTTCCCTCCGTAGCAGATTGGCCGCGAGGTAGTGGAGAGCGTCCGCTACGGGACAGTGTCGAGGATCAGCAGGGGCGGGCTGCCTTCTGGGCCTGGCACGCCGGCAGGGCCGTAGGAGCGGTGCTGGTATGAGCGCCGGGTAGTCCCGGCAGGAAGCGTGATGCGGCCCGCTGCAGGGCCACGGTACGGGAGGGCCTGACTTTGGGGAGCCGGGCCTGCATCAAGCCTCGGCTGGCCGCCCCAGCCAATCGGCGCAGTCACTTCCGGGTGGGAGCATGATGGTGGTGTGGTGCGACTGACCGGCCGGGAGCGAGAGGCTAGGGCGCTTGAGGGTGCGCTCGGACGGGCGCTGTCGGGCGAGGGCGGGGTCGTGGCGGTGTCGGGCGAAGCCGGTATCGGCAAGACGACGCTGGCCCGGGCATTGGGGCAGGTCGCAGCGAAGCGTGGCGTTCCACTGTTGTGGGGGCGTGGGGTCGACTCAGGCGCGCCGGCATTCTGGCCGTGGCGGCAGGTCGTCCGCGGCCGGATGGAGACCGTCGACGATGTGACGCTGCGGGCTGAGGTCGGAGGGGGCGCCGGCGAGCTGGTTCGGGCCGTACCGGAGCTCGGGAGCCGTCTGGGACTGGAGCCCTGCCCCTTGGGCGAGGGGCGTGTGCGGCTGTTCGACGCGTTCGCAAGCTTCCTGCGCCGGGCGTCCCGGTCGACGGGGCTGCTGGTGGTTCTTGATGATCTGCAGTGGGCCGACGGAGGATCCCTGCGGCTTGTGGAGCACCTTGGCGAGGATCTGACGTCAAGCCGGGTGCTGCTGCTGATCGCCTACCGGTCGTCGGAAGGCGCCGCCGGCGAGGCGGTTGCAGCTCTCGACGCGGTCCGGACGGTTGACCGGATCGGGCTGCGCGGCCTGCCAGTGGAGGCGGTGCACCACGAGCTCTCGTCGGCCAGTGGGCGCGTGGTGTCTGGGGCTCTCAGCGCCCGGGTTCACGTCCTCACCGGGGGCAATCCGCTGTACCTGTCCGAGCTGGCACGCCTGCTTGCCGAAGACGTCTCTGCCGGCAAGCCGGTTGACGAAGGGTGGCCGCACGCAGTGCCCGCCACGGTGCGGGCGCTCGTTCGCCGGCGGCTTGGGCGACTGGCGAACCGCATTCGGGCGGTGCTGCACGCCGCGGCGGTCGTCGGTAGTGAGTTCTCCGTCGCGGTCGTCGCGGCCATGGTGCGCGTGCCGGCGATGGCGTGCCTGGAGGCGCTGGACGAGGCAGGCGCGGCTGGGCTGGTGGAGGCGAGCAGCCAGCCCGGCCGGCAGAGGTTCGTCCATGCCCTGATCCGTGAGGCGGTGCACGCCGACCTGCCGGCCGCCGAGCAGGTGCGACTACACCTGGCCGCGGCGGATGCGCTGGAGGCAGGGGCGGACCGTGAGATTCAGCCCTCCGCCGTGGCCCAACACCGTGCGACCGCCGTCGCAGTTGCCGCCGACGGAGTTGACCCAGTGGAAGCGCTGCGGGCGGCGCAGTGGGCGGGCTACGCCGCCGACGAGGCGATGCACCAGCTTGCCTGGGAAGAGGCCGCATGCCTGCGTCGCCTGGCGCTCGACCTCGCCGGTGCTTGGATGGACTCTCTTGCTCGCTGCCAGCTGCTGTTGGGCCTTGCAAGGGCGCTGCAGCGTTCCGGTGCTCTGGCAGCCAGCGTAGAGGCCTGCTCTGCAGCAGCCGACCTCGCCCGCGGCGTCGGCCGGCCGGATCTGCTGGCCCAAGCCGCCCTAGTCGTGCAAGGCGTCGGAGACCCACTGTTGTCCCCGACGTTGCAACGCCTCGCCGAGGAGGCGCTGTCGGTCCTGAGCAACGGCCCTCCGGCGACGCGGTCGCGGCTGCTGGCGCAGCTCGCCGAGGCCCGTCTGTACCAGGACGACGAGGAAGGGACCGAGACCCACAGCCGCGACGCGCTGGCCGAGGCGGAGCTAGCAGGTGATCGCGACACGCTGATCGTCGCCCTCCGCGCGCGTCGCCTGGCGACCTTCTCGCCGGAGCGCGCGGATGACACCCTCGAGCTAGCCGACCGCGTGCTGCAGTTGGCATCCGGCTGGAGTGCCGCCGACGTCCGGCACGCCTTCTGGGCTCACGTATGGCAGGCCCAGGTGTGGTTCCTGCGCGGCCGCCTGGACCTCGTGGCCGACGAACTCCAGCCGCTGGCCGCCCGCGCCCAGGAGCTCCGCGAACCATTGCTGGCGGCGCACCAGCTGCGGCTCCGCGCCATCCTCAGTGGGGCTCGCGGCCAGCTGACCCACGCACTCGAAGTGGGGGAAGCCGCCCAGGACGCGTTCGCTCGCAGCGGCCAGGCCACCGCTGACGGGCAGCACGCCGGGTTCCGGTGCAGCGTGGCCCGCTTTGCCGGCTACCCGCCTGACCTGGCCACGGCCCTGGCCCTGCCACCAGCCGCCGCGGGGCCCTTCGCCGACCTCGGGCGACTGCGCTGGGCCCTCGCGCTGGCCGGGCTCGGGCGCCGCGACGAGGCAGCCACCGAGTATCGACGGTTGGACCCGGTCGGCGTCTGGCGGCTGCCCACCTACCTGCGGCTGACCGGATGGACCCTTCGTCTGCGGGCCGCGGTGGCGCTGGAGGTCCTGCCCGATGTGGCGGAGCTCATCCAGCTGCTCGCACCACACCGCGGTCTGCATGCCGGCGGAGGCCTCAGCTACGACGGCCCCGTCGAGCTTGCCGTCGGAGCGGGCGCAGCGGCGCTCGGACGGTTGGACGCCGCAGAAGCCGATCTCACCGCCGCCCTGCACTGGAGCCGAACCCAGCATGCCCGACCGTTCCTCGTCGAGGCCGCCGTCGACCTGGCGGGCGTCCGTGCTCGGCGGGCCGGCCCTGCCGACCTCAAGGCAGCCCGCACGCTGCTGGACGAAGCGGAAGCCATCGCCACAGAGCTGGCCATGGTCGCCTTCACCGCTCGCGTGCAGCGGTTGCGTTCGGTAGTGGGTCCGGCCGCCTCTGCCGCCTCGCCGCTGTCCGCGCGCGAGCACGAGGTCGCACAGCTGGTGGCGCGGGGCCTGACCAACCGCCGCATCGCCCAGACCCTGGTGCTGTCGGAACGCACCGCTGAGAACCACGTGCAGCACATCCTCACCAACCTCGGCCTGGACAACCGCACCCAGATCGCCGCGTGGGTCGCGAGCCACCAACGGGCCGGGCAGATTGAGTAGCGCCGCTGAGTATTTCCCCCGATGGCCAATCACCGATCGCTGCCTACCGTCAGACCATGCGGTGGCGACCCGCCGCCCGGGAGCCGAAGGGAGCAGCAATGTCCTACGCGATGGTCAGCCAGAACCACGGTGTCGGCATCGAGGTGCACCACGCCCTCCAACGTGAGCTCGGCGACGAACCCGTCGAAGGGCTCATCGCCACCTACGCGGGCACCGGACCCGATGGCCTGTGCGTGATCTCGGTCTGGGACTCCAAGGGGCACGCCGACAGGTTCACCGCTGAGCAGTTGGTCCCCACACTCCAGCGCCTCGGCCTCAAGCCGGACCCCACCCGCCGTTCGGTGCTTGAGATCGACCTCGAGGACATCCGGGTCGGGTGAGCACAGCCGGCAGGAGGAGCCCGGGCGCACCGATGCGACCGGGCAGCCAGCCTGGTAGCGAACGCAACGCCGCGGCAAGGACCCGCTCAAGCTGCAGCAACTGAAGAGCTGCACCCGCGAAGGTGGTCACGCGACAAAGGAGCATGACCAGGCAGTCGCCTCGGGCACGGTCAGCGCGCCACCGGCCAACTGCGTGATGGAACGCCCGAACTTTGCTGGATGTGTGGCCGGGTCGACCCCACGCTCGTTCATACGGACATCTGGCCGCTCGTGCCGGCAGGGCCTCGGGTACGCAGCCTGCCTGTGAGGAGGTTCTCTTGCTGGGGGTTCAGGTGGTGAGCGAGCGGTGTTCAGTGGCGACGCGGTGCACGAAGTCAGCCAGGGCGGTCGGGGTGATGCCGTAGGCGGCGGCCAGCGCGCTGCTGTCGATTGGAGAGTCGTAGGTGTCGAGCGCTGCGAGCAAGCCGGAGACGAAGTCGGGCATGCCGGGCACTTGCTGGCCGAGGGCCACGGTGTGCACGGGGATGTCTTGCCCGAGCTCGCGGCCAAAGGCGTCCACGACGTCGCGCCACGACACCGGGTGGGGACCCCCGATGACGAGAGTCTGTCCTTCGGCTTGCCGTTGCTGCAGCACCGCGATGGCGTAGGCGGCGACGTCGCCCATGGCGACCATCGAGTGCCGCCGCCGGCCCTCGCCGACCAGGGTGACGGGCTGGCCGGCCAGCGCTGGGCCGCCGACCACGGCCATCGGCAGCTTGTCCAGGTACAGGTTGGGCTGCAGGATCGTCCAGCTCATGTCGCTGTCGCGCAGTCGTCGTTCTGTCTTGCCCTTGGCGCGCAGCAGTGGCATGGGACTGTCGGGGTCGGCGCCGAGGGAGGAGACGAACACGAAGTGGCGCACCCCCTCGCCTGCCGCCGCGTCGACGAGGTTGGCGTTGCCCACGAGGTCGACGGTCTCCACGGTGTCGGGTTCCGCCAGCGCGGTGGCGTTTGCGGTGGTGACGATGGCGTCCACACCGCGGCAGGCGCCCGTGAGGGAGTCCGGGTCCTTGAGGTCACCGATGACGGGTTGGGCGCCGGCGGCCACCAGGTGGCCGTAGTCGGAGGCGGGGCGCACCAGGATGCGCACCGGCTCCTTCTGGTCCAGCAGTCTGCGGGCGATCAACCCTCCGAGTTGGCCGGTGGCGCCGACGACGAGAATCATCATTCCTCCCTTCCGACACGCCTGAGCAGGCGCGCCGCGTGTGCAGCAACGGGCCGGGGCCCCCTGGCCACGGCTCTCATGACCGTTCTTGCGGTTCGTCGAGGGCAGCCAGCGTGCCGACCACCAGGCGGGTGTGGGCGTTCACGTCGCCGCTGGCCTCCTCGACCGGCTCCAGGTAGAAGCGTGCCGAGGCGATTTGGGCCCCCCGCAGCCCGAAGACGACGACACCACACATCCGGAACGGGGCACCGTCGACCCGAGTGCCCGACAGCTCCCACTCCGTCCACAAGGTGTCACCGTCGACAGCGGAGCGCGGAACTCGGGCGCGGACGTCCGCCACACCGGCGAAGATCTCCGTCCAGTTCGCTCGGATCTGATCGCGGCCGCGGAAGCCGCGCTCGGGGTGCGCGGGGGTCTCGTTGACGTAGTCGTCGGCGAAGCAGGCTACAAGCGCGTCGAGGTCGTGGGCGTTGACCGCAGCGACCAGCCGCTCGAGCACCGCTCGGGGCTCCGTGCCCGGTGTTTCTACCACGACCGCCCGCCTCTCTGTTACAGTATCATGTAACCGATACAGGAGTATGGAACAGAACCATGGCTGGTGTCAAGAAGAAGCGTCGCTACGACTCCAGCGGGCGCCGTGAACAGGCCCGCCGCAACCGCCAGGCGATCCTGGACGCCGCGCAACGCCAGTTCCTCCACCGCGGCTACGCGGCCACCACGGTCGCTGCGATCGCCGGCGAGGCCGGCGTGTCGGTCGAAACCATCTACAAGGCCTTCGGCGGCAAGTCCGGCCTCGTGCGCGCCTTGTACGAGCGTGGCCTGACCGGCCGTGGTCCTGCCCCCGCCTACCAACGGTCCGACGAGATGCGCGCCCAGGAGCAGGACCCGCACGTCATCATGCGCAAGTGGAGCCTGCTGACCGCCGAGGTCGCCTCTGTGCTCACACCCATCCGCCTGCTCATGAGGGACGCCGCAGCCACCGACCCCGACATCGCCGCACTGCTGGAAGAAACCGACGCCGAACGGCTCGACCGCATGCGCCACCACGCCATCTTCCTCCACGAACGTGGCTACTTACGGTCCGGGGTCTCCGTCTCCGAGGTGACTGACGTGTTATGGACCTGCAGCTCCGTCGAACTCTACGACCTGCTCGTCGGGCGACGCGGATGGCCGCTCCCGCGATTCGCTGACTTCCTTGCCAACCTGATGATCGCCGAACTCCTGCCCGGTCAACGCCACGACGAAGCTGCCGACCCCCAAGGCAGCACGTAAGGCCGCCGCCCCACTGACGTTTCCCGGGACCAACTCTCACCCGTGCGATATCGCCGGCG
>JACCXR010000106.1 GCA_013696915.1 Euzebyaceae bacterium | reverse complement strand
CGTCCACTTGTTCATCCGCGAATCGAAGCAGGGGCTGCTCGGTGCGCCGCCGTACTGCTACGCGGGGACGGCAACATACGTGTCCCACGAGGGTGAGCGCCCGATGCGGATCCTGTGGCGCCTGCATCACCCTCTGCCGCCGGCTCTCTTCCGCAGCGCCAAGGTGGCCGCCGGATAGCGGCACGAGCCTGCGTTGGTTTCCCGTTGCGCGTTCATGAGCGGCGTCTACGGGCCGCCGCGCCCCTCGCCCGACCACCGTTCGTCCGCGTCCTCCCAGCGCTCGTTGCGGGCATCGACACGCTCCCGCCACCGGGCGGCCTCCTCGGCGGAGGCGTACGGGCCAAGGCGGTCCGCCGCCCGGCACCCCTCCCGCCGCTCCGCCGTGCCGTGCTGCAGGCACCAGTACCACTCGTCGTCGCCGGCCATCGCGCGCTCCTCGCCGTTGCTTCCGGTGACCTCCCCGATGGCCGCCGGGCTGAACCCGCCGGACGGCCGGCGCTCCGCGGCGAGGGTCGAGAACGTCGGCGCGAGCGCCTCCGTCGCCGCGGTGAAGGCCGGCAGCAGGCGCGCGTGGCGCGCGGCGTGGGCCGGGATCGGCCGGACGGTGCGCTCCACGGTGATGCACTCGCGGGCGGTCTCGAAGGCGTCGGCCATCCCGAGCGCCTGCATGCCCAGCAACGCCGCGCCGAGACAGGTGCCCTCGGCGGCGCGCGGCACCTCCAGCGGCCGCCCCAGCACGTCGGCGACGACCTGGAGCCACAGCGGGGAGGCCGTGAAGCCGCCCGTCGCGCGCACGACGTCGATGCCGCGGCCGACGTCGATGATCGCGGCGACCACGGCGGCCAGCTGGTAGGCGACGCCCTCCATCGCCGCACGGATGACGTGCCCGCGGCCGTGCGTCCTCGTCAGACCCACCAGGGCGCCGCCGGCCGTCGGGTCCCACCGTGGCGCCCGTTCGCCCGTGAAGGCGGGGAGGAACAGCAGGCCGCCCGCGCCCGCGGGAATACCGGCGGCGAGCTGGTCGAAGCGGTGGTAGGGCTCCTCGCCGGCCGCCCGGGCCTGGGCCGCGAGCTCGGGCAGCAGCTGGTCGCGCAGCCACCGCAGCAGCAGCCCGCCGTTGCTGACCGGTCCTCCGACGACCCAGTGCTTCGTCGTCAGGGCGTAGCAGAAGAGGCGTCCCCGGCGGTCGGTCTCGGGCGCGTCGACGACCGTGCGGACGGCACCGCTCGACCCGATCGTCAGCGCGGCCACGCCCTCGTCCACCGCGCCGGCGCCGAGGTTCGCCAGCGCTCCGTCGCTCGCGCCGATCACGAACGGCGTCCCCGCCGGCAGTCCCACGGCGGCGGCCGCGGCCGGGGAGAGGCCGGCGAGGACGTGCATCGTCGGCACCGGGCGCGACAGCTTGGTGCGGTCGATCCCGGCGAGGGTCAGCGCCTCGTCGTCCCAGTCCGCCGTGTGCACGTCGAACAGCCCGCTGGCCGAGGCGATCGAATGGTCGACCACCCGATCGGCGAACAGCCGGCGCAGCGCGAGCTCCTTCACGGACACCCAGGACGCCACCCGCTGGGCGGTCGCGGGCGCGTGCGTCGAGAACCAGCGCAGCTTGGCGAGCGGCGACATCGGGTGCAACGGCGTGCCCGTCCGGGCGTGCAGGCCCTCGGCCGACGGCCCGCCGCGCAGCGCCGCCGCCTCGGCGATTGCCCTCGTGTCGGCGTAGGTGAGCACGGCGGTCACCGGCCTGCCGGCCGCGTCGAGGCCGACGAGCGTGTGCATCGCCGCGCTGCACGCGACCCCCGCCACCACGGCCCCGGCCCGTTCCGCGGCCGCGGCCACGGCCGCGATGACGCCGAGGAACGCCGCCACGACCTCCTCGGGGTCCAGCTCCTCCCTCCCCGGCGCGGGCGAGCGCAGCGCGTACTCGGCGAAGGCCGAGGCGTGCGCACCGCCGGCGACGTCGTAGGCGACCGCCTTCGCGCTCTGCGTGCCGAGGTCGACCCCCAGCACGACGGCGGGCCGCGCCGGCGGGCTCACCAGCTGTGGACCGTGCCGTCGAGCTTGCGGTTCACCGGCAGGTACGCCCGGCGGTACGGGAAGGCGGCCGCGAGCTCGGTGTCGACGTCGACACCGAGCCCCGGGCGGTCGCCCGGATGCAGGTAGCCGTCGTCGAAGGCGTACGCGTGCGGGAACACGCGGTCGGTGTCCTCGGTGTGGCGCATGTACTCCTGGATGCCGAAGTTGTGCACCGCGAGCCCGAAGTGCAGCGACGCCGCGAGGTTCACCGGCGACAGGTCGACCGGCCCGTGACAGCCGGTGCGCACGTGGTGGAGCTCTGCCAGGTGGGCGATGCGCACGAGGTGGGTGAGCCCGCCGGCGTGGGCGACCGTCGCGCGGATGAAGTCGATCAGCTGCTCGGTGATCAGCTGCTGGCAGTCGTGGATGGAGTTGAACACCTCACCGACCGCAAGCGGCGTGGTCGTGTGGCTGCGGATGATGCGGAAGCCCTCCTGGAGCTCGGCGGGGACGGCGTCCTCCAGCCAGAACAGGTCGTACGGCTCGAGCCGCTGCCCCAGCCGTGCCGCCTCGATGGGCGTCAGCCGGTGGTGGGCGTCGTGGAGCAGCGGCACGTTGTACCCGAGGGCATCGCGCGCCTGGGCGAACAGCTTCGGGACGTGGTGGAGGTAGGCCTCCGTCGACCAGCTCTCCTCGTCGGGCATGTCCTGGCTCGTCGGCTCGTAGAACAGGTCCCCGCGGCCGACGCCGTAGACCGCCGGAAGGCCGGGGATGCCCGTCTGGAGGCGCACGGCGCGATAGCCCATGTCGACGTAGCGGGCGGCGGCCTGGAGCGTCGCGTCGATGTCGAGGCCGTTCGCGTGGCCGTAGACGAGCACGCCCTCCCGCGCCTGTCCGCCGAGGAGGTTGTAGACCGGCGTGTCCAGGGCCTTGCCCTTGATGTCCCACAGCGCGACGTCGACCGCGCCGATCGCGGCCATCGTCACCGGGCCGCGGCGCCAGTACGCGCCCTTGTAGAGGAAGTGCCAGATGTCCTCGATCAGGAAGGGGTCGCGCCCGTCGAGCAGCGGCAGGACGTGGTCGTTCAGGTACGACGCCACGGCGAGCTCGCGGCCGTTGAGGGTCGCGTCGCCCAGACCGGAGATGCCGTCGTCGGTGGTGAGCCTCAGCGTGACGAAGTTCCGCCCCGGCGAGCAGACGATCACCTCGGCGTCGGCGATGCGCACCGTCAGCCCTTCACGGCGCCGATGGCGAGGCCCTTGACGATGTGGCGCTGCACGGTGAGCGTCAGCAGGATCACCGGCACGCTCATGATCGTGGCGGCGGCGGTGATGGCGCCCCAGTTCACCGAACCGAACGACATGAAGTTGAAGACGGCGACGGGCAGGGTCCTCGTGTCGTTGCCGGACAGCACGATCGAGAACATGAAGTGGTTCCAGGAGAAGATGAACCCGAGGATCGCCGACGCCGCGATACCACCCTTTGCCAACGGCATGACGACGCTGCGGAACGACCGCCACGTGGTCGCACCGTCCACCTTGGCGGACTCGATGATCTCGTCCGGGACCTCCTCGAAGAAGCTGATCATCAGGAACACCATCAACGGCAGGTTCTGCAGCAGGTGGGTCAGGATCAGGGCGGTGTAGGTGTCGATCATGCGGATGCGGCTGAACAGGATGAACCACGGGATCAGGAACGTGATCCCCGGGGTCACCCGCGCCGAGAGGATGAGCAGCGCCAACTTGGGCGCGCGGTACTTCGCGATGACGTAGGCCGCGGGCAGCCCGATGGCGAGCCCGATCAACGTCGATCCGAGCGCGACGATCATCGAGTTGACGGTGAACTGGAGGAACTCGTTCTCGACGAAGACCTCGCGGTAGTTGTCCAGCGTCGGCACGAACAGCCAGCGGAAGTCGGGCGCGGTGATGTCCAGCGGCGACTTCAGCGACGTGGAGATCATGTAGTAGAAGACGAACAGGAACGGTGCGAACACCACGGCGATGACGAGGTAGTACCCGGCGCTGCGCAGGCGGCGGCTTGTCTCGCTCGAGGACGGATTGTAGACGGTCGCCATGGCCTACTCCCCCGCCTTGCGGAATCGCAGCAGCAGCACCGCGGAGCCGACGACGATCGCGAAGAACACGATCAGCAGGCTCGCGGCGTATCCGAGGTTCTGGTACTGGAAGCTCTGGGTGTAGACGTAGATGTTCAACGTCTCGCTCGCGAAGCCGGGGCCGCCCTGGGTGATGACGTAGATGATGTCGAACGTCTTGAGGGCGTCGATCAGCCGGAACGCGACCGCCACGACGATCACCGGGCGCAGCAGCGGCAGGGTGATGTGCCAGAAGGTCTGCCACCGGCTGGCACCGTCGATCGCCGCCGCCTCGAAGGGGTCGTTCGGGAGCGCGCTCAGCCCCGCGAGGGTGATCAGCGTGATCAGCGGCGTCCACTCCCAGACGTCGACGAGCGCGAGCGCGGGGATCACGAGCGACTGGTCGGCGACCCACAGGCTCATCGGGAGGCCGACGGCGCCGAGCAGGTCGTTGAGGATGCCGAGGCTCGGCTCGTACATCAGCCGCCACACGAGCGCGATCGCGACCGGCGTCGCGATCATCGGGAAGAGGAAGACCGTGCGGAGCAGACCCTTGCCGAGGAACTCCCGGTTGAGCAGCACCGCGATCGCGACGCCGAGCACCGTCTCGACCGACACCGCGAGGGCGGTGAAGTAGAAGGTCCGCCGGAAGGCCGCCCAGAATCGCGGGTCCTGCGAGAACAGCGCCGTGAAGTTCGACAGACCGATGAACCGCGGGTTGACGTTCGCGCCGCCGCCCCACTCGTGCAGCGAGACGTAGAGCGTGAAGAGCACCGGGAAGATCATCATCACGAAGACGAAGATGATCGCCGGCGTCATGAAGACCGCGACGACGTTGCGGTCGACGAACTCGCCGATGCGGCGGCCGGCCGACTTCCCGGAGGTCCGCGAGGGGCCCCCGGGAGTCGCCGGCTCGATGCGCTCCTGGGCCGCGGTCGCCATGTGCCGGGTCAGCCCCCCCGCGTCCCGACGATGGAGTTGAACTGTTGCGCGGACGCTGCCACCGCCGGCTCGACGTCCTCCCCCTGGATGGCGGAGACGATGGCGGTGCCGATCGCGTCGCGGACCTCGGGGACTTTCTGGACGCGCGGCAGCTGCGGGCGGGCGTCCCCGAGGGACTCGGTGAACGCCTGCACCCAGTCCTCGGGATAGTCCTCGCCGAACTCGACCGACTGGCGGGGTCCGGCGATGCCCTCCGCGGTGAGTCGTTCGACGATGTCGGGCGACGTGGCCCACTGGATGAAGTACCAGCTCGCGTTCGGCTTCTCCGTGAACGCGGAGATCCCCAGCGCCCAGCCGTTGAACGTCTGGAACTCGCCACCCGGACCCGCCGGCATCTTCGCGAAGCCCGCGGTGTCGGCGACCTGTGACGTGCTCTCGTCCAAGATGTTCGGCATGAACGTGCTAGCGTCGGTGTACATCGCGACCTGGCCCTGCTGGAACAGCGGCAGCGCCTCCTCCCACGACATGTTGACGGTGCCGGGGGGCGCGTACTCGCGGAGCATCCTGGTGTAGAAGTCGAACGCCTCGACACCCTCGGGGGTGTCGAACGCCGCGGTCGGCTCGTCGCCCTCCTCGGTGGTCCACTGTCCGCCGAAGTTGTAGAGGTAGGACGCGATCTGGGTGACCGCCGCGGCGCCCCTGCCGCGCGCGACAAAGGCCCGAACGCCGTCGGGGTCGTCGAGCGCCTGCGCCGCCGCCTCGAGTTCCTCCATCGTGGTCGGGACCTCGACGCCGGCCTCCTCGAACAGGTCCGTGCGGTAGAACAGCATCTGCGTCTCGAGCTGGATCGGGATCCCGGCCAGCGTGTCGCCGAAGGTGTGGCCCTCCAGCACGCTCTCGCTGATGTCGTCCAGCTCGTACTCGGGCGCGACCAGCGCCTCGTCCTGGGTGAACTGCGAGACGTCGGTGTACCAGCCGTTGTTGGAGAACAGCTGTCCTTCGTTCTGGATGTTCGTCATGAAGACGTCGAGGCTGTCCGAGCCGCCGGTCATCTCGACCTGGACGCGCTGGCGGAACTGCTGCTCGGGCAGAGACTCGACCTCGGTGGTGATGCCGGTCAGCTCTTCGAACTCACCGATCAGCGGTTCGATCGCCTCCTGCCACGGGTGCTGGTTGAAGACGAGCCGGAGCGACTCGCCGTCGTAGCGCTCCCAGTCGAACTCGCCGTCCACCGCCTCCGCGGTCGCCTCGGGGGCGTCCGTCCCGTCGCCGGCGCCCGCCGGTGGAGCGGCGGATTCGCCCTGTTCGCAGGCGGTCAGGGTCAGCAGCAGTGCGAGGAAGATGCCGAGAAGCGCTGGACGGGATGGGCGACGTCGCATGGCGGTGCCTCCGATGGCCGCGGACTCGGGAGGAAAGGCTGGGTCTACCGGTCAGACGAGCGGACCTTACTCCTCAGTTCCGGCGAAGGCATCGTCTCCCCCACCGTCGTCGCGCCACGCCCGGGTGTAGGCCGCCAGCCGTCGCACGAAGGCCTTCGGCCGCTCGGCGTAAACCCGCCGGCCCAGGCCCAGTGCGGCGGATCGAAGCTCCTCCCGGCGGCGCTCCGCGAGGTCGGCCATCGTCGCCCGGTCGGCCTCGCTGCGGAAGCGCCCGGGGTCGGCGAGCACCCGCTCGGCGAACACGGCGAGGTCGTGCTCGTCGCCGAGGTGGTCGGCCAGGGTGTGGGCCTCGTCGGCGAGCGCGCCGAGCGGTCCCGGCCAGGCGGGCGCGACCAGCAGCGTGGAGTACCACAGGTCCTTCGCGCGCTTGCGCCACTCGTGCATCCGCTCGGGCCCGGGTTCGGCCCGCGCCTCGGCGAAGCGGTCGGCGCCGCGGGCGTAGATCCGGCGCAGACCGCCGGGGAGCAGCGAGGGACCGTCGCGCACGTCCCAGCGGTCGACGGCGTCACGGGCGGCCCCGATCGCCGCGACGGCCCCGTCCACGCCGGCGCCGTCGCCGGCCCGGCACGCCTGCAGCTGCTCGTGCTCCGCCGCCAGCGCGTCGCGCACCGGCGAGAACGCCCCGGGCGACAGCAGATCGGCGAAGCGCCCGGTGAGACCGTCGAGGGTGTCGACGAGGACGCGCGCGTCCCGGGCCGCCGACATACCGCGGCCGGCGTCCCGCAGCGCCGCGTTCTGTTCGCGGTAGGTCGAGGGGTCCATGCCGTCGCGGACCAGCCGTAGCACGGCCCGGGCCTTCTTCAGCGACTTCCGGGCCTCGTGCACCGCCTTGTCGCGTCCGGCGGCGTCGGCCGCCGCCAGCCCGTCGATCGCCGACGGCAGCTCCTCCCAGGCCACGCGCGCCGCTCCGGCGGCGACCGTCTCGCCGAGTTCAAGGCGGTACGTCACGGCCGGACTCCGGCGGTCCGGCGGTCCGCCGCCCACGCCGCCAGCAGCCCGCGGTAGTGCGGGACGAAGCGGTCGTGCTCGTGCGCGGGGAACGTCGCGCGGACCGTGGCGACGAGCAGCCGGTCGAAGTCGTCGCTTTCCACGTAGGCGACCATCTCCTCGTCGACGTGGCTCAGGTGCCGGTCGCAGAACTCGCGGTACTCCTCGACCTGGAAGTAGCCGTCCGCCAGCCTCCGGTACTCGGCCAGCTTGCCGTCGTAGGTGAGATCGTCCCGGTCGCCGATGTCGAACCACCGCTGCAGGTCGAGGTCGACCCGCATGCGCCGGCCGGTCGCGGCGCAGAACGCCGACCACTTCGCCAGCGTCGCGATCGCCCACGGGAAGTAGTAGTGCAGGCTGATCAGCGACATGTCCGGGCAGGCGTTGGCGTAGTCGATCGGAGAGACCTCGTCGCCCTTGACGAGCGTCTCGCACGAGTTGAACTCCCAGCGGAAGAACGCGTTGACCATGCGGCCGATCGTGATCACCTCGTCGCCGAGGGACGGGTTCAGGAACCCGTGCTCGACCTGGTACCGACCGTGGATCGGCTGCGACGGGTCGTAGCGCATCACCAACGTCTCGGCGCCGATGGACAGGCTGCGGGCGAACACGTCGAAGTTCTCCACGGCGGCCTGGAGGTGCATGAGGCGCTCACCGGACTCGTCGTAGTGCCGGCGCAGCGCCTCGGGGCCGGCGATGCGGCTGACGCCGACCCACGCACCGCCGTCGTAGGGCTTCATGAACAGGGGGTAGCCGACCCGCTCGGCGATCTCCTCCAGCCGGAAGGGCTGGTTGTAGCGGGAGGCGGTGTACGGGAAGCGCTCGTTCTCCGGCGGGCGCTTGTGCGGGATGAGCCACGTCTCTGGCACCTTCAGGCCGAGCCGGATCATGGCGCAGTAGGCGGCGTGCTTCTCCATCGACTGGAAGGTGAAGGGGTTGTTCAGGAGGTAGACGTCGTCGAGCAGCGCCACCTTCTTCAGCCACTCCCGGGGGACGTAGTACCAGTACGCCAGCCGGTCGATCACCAGCGAGTAGCGCGGCTTCGCGCGCAGGTCGAACGGCTCGATCGTGATGCGCTCGGTGGCGAAGGTGTGGGCGTCCCCCCCGTGGTCGATCCGCAGCGCCAGCCGCCGCATGAGCGTCTCGAACGCGGTCGGCCAGTCGTCCTCCGTGCCGAGCAGCATGCCGATCAGATGCCGGGTGGTCATGGGTGCCCCTGTTCGAGGAGCTGCGGCAGGTGATGCGCAAGTTGCGCCCCCCACGACGGCCAGTCGTGGGGCACGTCGTGGCCCCAGAGGTCTACCGCACCGCGCAGCCCCTTGGCGGCGAGCAGTTCGCCGAACCGCCTGGTCGAGGCGAGCGCGCCGGTCGTGTCCTCCCACTGGCCCTGGCCGCAGACCAGCACGACCGTCGCCTGGCGCCGCAGCCACTCCAGGTGCTCGCCCCCCAGGTTGGCGACGTAGTCCGTCGGGTTGTTGAAGTAGAAGGCCTCGCCGCGCTCGCCCCAGCCGACGCCGGCCAGGTCGTAGACGCCGCTCATGCCGATCGCGACCGGGAAGCGGTGCGCGTGCTTCAGGGTGAAGTTGACCGCGTGGAAGGCGCCGAAGCTGCAGCCGGCGGTCAGGATCTCGCGGGTGCCGCCGCAGTCGCGCTCGATCCACGGCGCGACCTGGTCGAGGATCCAGCCCTCGTACCAGCCGTGCCGGCGGGCGCGCTCCTCGAGGGGCTGGTCGTCGGCGAACCAGGTGCCCGAGTCGAAGCTGTCGACGCAGTACAGCTTCGCCCGTCCGGCCTCGAGCGGACCGGCGACCGCGTCGACCATCCCCCGCTCCTCCCAGTCGGTGCAGCGGCCCTCCTGGGACGGGAAGGCGAGCAGGGGTCGCCCCCAGTGGCCGTAGGCGACCATGCGGCCCTCCACGCCGGTCGACGGCGACCGCAGTGTCACGACCTCGCGCCTCATCGGGGTTGCGGCGACCCGTCGCCCCACACGTCTCCCAGCAGCTCCACGAGGTGCGGATCGAAGCTGTCGCGCCACGAGGTGTAGTTGTGCGCGTCGCGGTGGGTGTGCAGCTCGACGTCGTAACCCTGCCGCTCCAGCGCGGAGCGGACCGCCCGGTTGTTCGCGAGATTCTCCTCGACCGTCCCGCAGGTGAGCGTGACCCGGACGAGGTCCGGCCAGTCGGACGCGTTCAGGGTCTCGCCGACGAAGCGGGCGATCCGGCGGAAGCGGGGGAACCCCGACTCCTGCTTGTCGTACCGCTGGCGGAAGTAGCTCCCCGACTGCAGGTACAGCCCCCCGAGCGCGCCCGGGTAGATGCGGTGCAGATGGAGCATCGCGAGCGCGCCGAGGCTGGCGCCCATCCCCACCCGCCACCGCCGCCCGGCCGGTGTCGGAGCGAGGAAGCCGAGCGCGGGCAGGACGTCGGCCCAGAGCGCCTGGGCGTAGCGGGCCGACGCCGAGTAGGACTCGTTGCGGTCGACGGGCGCGAGCAGCGCGGCCCGCATCGGTGGAACGCGGCCCTGGGCGTGCATCCGCTCGAGGAAGTGCACGAGGCCCGAGTAGCGCGCGTACTCCGGCCCGTCGTGGGCGATGAGCAGCGGCAGCGGCTCCTCCGGGTCCGTTCCCGGGGCGCTCCACAGCAGCGTGGCGACGTCCGCGCGCAGCCGGGGGCTCGCGAGTTCGAAGCGCATCGTGCCGCCGGGCTCGTTCGCCGGTCGCGGTGCCGGCTGGCCGCCGTCGAGCCACGCCGGAGGCCCGTAGCCGGGGAACTCGACGACCGACTTGTCCCCGAAGGCGCCCGGGGCCCGGCGGGGATTGCCGGGGTCGCAGATCGTCTCGATCCGCCCGTCGGCGTGGAGCACCTCGAACTGGTACTCCATCCGGTCCACGGCGGGGCGGGGGAAGCCCACCGACCACCAGTCCCCCCCGGCGCGGACAAGCTGCGGGTGGTTGCGGGGTCGGACGAGCTCCTGGAGGACGCGCACGCCCCGGTACCGGCCACCCGGGTCCCGCAGCCGGAACTCCACCGCCGCGGCTGTGACCAGGGGTCCAGGCTCCGTGACGATGGGGGGCATGGGAACCGAGCATAGCCTCGGACGTGGGGTCCCCCACGCTTGCCGGCCGCGCGCGGGTGCCACTCCCCCGTGCGGGGAAACTGGTTCGCAACAGATGTGGCAGTGCCGGGATGGCTGCTCGACAAGAGCGCGGCCGCCCGCGCAGACGACCCCGCCGTCGGCACCCACATGCTCGAGTTGGCCGGTGTCTGCATCTGTGCCCGGTCGGCGAGCTGGAGCAGCTCGGCGCTGTCCGACGAGGGCATACGACGACGAGGGGGTGTGGACGACTCCAGCGCCAAGTGGCGGGCGCCGGTGCCGCAACCGAGCTAGACCGGTAGATGATGGGTGACCGGACGGGCCGTGGGCACAGGTGTTTCACCCTCGGGCAGTCGTGATACACTGCGCGAATGCCGACCACGCGCCCCCGCCACCTCGTGACGGAGACCGACGACCTCGCCAACGCTCTGGACGCCGCTGCCTCCCGCTGGCCGGGCGTGAGCCGTCCGCAGTTGCTGGTGCGCCTCGCGCTGGAAGGTCACCGCGCTGCACAACAGGCGCACGACGAACGGCGGCGCCGCAGGCTCGCGGCCGTTCGGGAACACAGCGGCATCCTCACCGGCGCCTACGGACCCGGCTACCTGGAACAGCTCCGCGAAGAGTGGCCGGCGTGATCGTGCTCGACGCGAGCGTTCTGATCGCCTACCTGGACGCTGATGACAGCCAGCACGCAGCGGCAGAGACGCTGCTTGCTCGCGAAATCGACGACGACCTCGCGGCCAATCCGCTCACGCTGGCAGAAGTGCTGGTCGTGCCCGTCCGGGACAACCGACTCGATTTGGTCCTGTCGGTCCTTCGCGACCTCGAGGTCGAGGCGCCGCCGTTTCCCGCCGCCGCAGCCGTCCGACTCGCGCAACTGCGCGCGACGACGCGGCTGAAGATGCCAGATTGCTGCGTCCTGCTCACCGCTGAGGACGCAGGCGCGCGGGTCGCGTCGTTCGACGCCCGACTCGCACAAGCAGCCGAAGACCGCGACCTGCCCGCCCTTCGCCGTTAGCCCCTCCGTTAGCCCGTGTCAGCGCCGCGCGCCGAAGGTCCGGCTCCGACGGGCCGTCGACATAGGCAAGGGCGGCTGGTGCGGCGGTTCGGTGGGCGCTGAGGGGATCGAACCCCCGACCTCTGCGTTGTAAGCGCAGCGCTCTCACCGACTGAGCTAAGCGCCCGGGAGCGCACGACCATACTCCCCCGCCTCGACCGGGCCGTCCCGCGCCGGAGGCCCTTACGATTGCGGGACGCGACCGAGAGGAACCCCGATGAGCGACGCCGGGACGCCCTCCCCCCAGGGGGACCAGCCGCAGCAGCAGATCAAGATCCAGGTCGGCGACCAGCTGAAGCACGGCGTGTACGCCAACTTCCTCGTCGTCAGCCACTCCGCGCACGAGTTCACCCTCGACTTCTGCCAGGTGATGCCCGGCGGCGAGGGCGGCGCCGTCCAGGCCGAGGTGGTGAGCCGGATGAAGGTCGCCCCGACGATGGTGGGCAAGATCATGCGGGCGCTGAACACGAACATGACCTCCTACGAGGACAAGTTCGGCATGGTGAGGGAGGTCGGCTGACCGTGACCTCCGCGTGCCCGGTGGCGTCCGACCCGTCGGCGGGCCCGTGCGGGACCTGGCGGATCGTGGCCTGGGAGGAAGCCGACGGGGCCACCCTCCTCGACGGCAGCCTGCGCCTGCTCGATGCGCTCGCCGACGAGCCGGTCCCCGCCCTGCGGTGGTACCGCGCCAGCTCGCCGGCCGTGATCCTGGGCCGCGGCCAGGCCGCCGCTTCCGCGGGCGGCGGCGAGCAGCCCCTCCCGGTCCTCACCCGCCACTCCGGCGGCGGCGCGGTGCTGCTCGACCGCGGCCTGCTCTCGCTCGACGTCGCCCTGCCCACCGGCCACCCGCTCCTCGACGGCGATATCGGCGCGGTCTTCGAGCGGGTCGGTGCGGCGTGGGCCGACGCGCTCGGGTTGCTGGGCGTTCCCGGGATCACCGTCCATCGGGGCCCGTCGACCGCCCGCCGGCGGGGCACCGACCGTGACCGGCTCCTCGCCGCGGTCTGCTATGCGACGCTCGGGAGGGGCGAGGTGCTCGCCGGCGGCCGCAAGCTCGTCGGGCTCGCCCAGCGGCGACGGCGTCACGGGGCCCTCGTGCAGTGCGGGCTCCTCCGCCGCTGGCGTCCGGGCATCCTGCTCGACGCGCTCGGCGCGGATCCGACGGACGCCGACGTCGCGCGCCGCGCCGTCGGGTTGGACGAGCTGCTCGACCCGCCTCCGCCCGACGCCGCGGTCATGGCGGCGGTGGAGCTGGCGCTTGCTCGGGTAGGAGGCGGGCCATGGCACAGCGGCTGATCGTCGCCAGCAACCGCGGACCGGTCAGCTGGAAGCGCACGGACGACGGGGGTCCCGAACCCCGCCGCGGCTTCGGCGGCCTCGTCACCGCTCTCGGAGGGGCGCTGCAGTCCGAACCCGGCACGTGGGTCTCCGTCGCGCTGTCGGAGACCGACCGCGAGGTGGCGTCGAGCCACCAGGGCGAGCCGTTCGAGGTCGACGCCGACGGGTTTGGGTTCCGTCTGCGCCTGCTCGACGCGGGCGAGCGCTACGACCCCTACTACAACGAGGTCGCGAACCGGCTGCTGTGGTTCACGCTCCACCAGCTGTGGGGCGACCCGTACGAGCCGAGCGGCGAGGGGTGGCGGGACGCCTGGGAGGCCTACGTCGGCGTCAACTCCCAGATCGCCCGCGCCGTCGTCGACGCCGCGAGCGACTCCGACGCCGAGGTGTACCTGCAGGACTACCACCTCTGCTGCGCCGGTCCGGTCGTCCGTGAGACCCTTCCGGAGGTCCCGATCCTGCACTACCTCCACACCCCGTGGGTCGAGCCGTCCTACCTCCGCCGGCTCCCTGACACGGTCGCCGAGGAGGTGCTCCGCGGGCTGCTCGCCGCCGACGTCGTCGCCGTGTCCTCGCCGATGTGGCGCGACGCGTTCCGCAGGTGCGCGGTCGAGGTCGTCGGCGCCCGCCCCGACACCGACGGCGTCGTGCTCGACGGCCGGCGGACGGTGATCGCGGACTTCGTCCTCGGTGTCGACCTCGACGACCTCGAGGCCTCCGCGCGCTCGGAGAAGGCGGTCGCGGCCGGCGCACTCCTCGACGACGAGCTCGGCGAGCGGCAGCTGATCCTGAGGGTGGACCGCACCGACCTGTCGAAGAACATCCTCCGGGGACTGCGCGCGTACGGCCTGCTGCTCGATCGCCACCCCGAGCTCCGCGGCCGGGTCTGGCACTACGCCCACCTCAACCCCTCGCGCCAGGACGTCGCCGAGTACCGGGCCTACCTGGACGCCTGCCGGCAGGAGGCCGACCGTCTCCGGGAGCGTTTCGGCGACGACGCCGTCGAGCTCTACGTCGGCGATGACTACCCGCGGGCCGTGGCCGCGCTGCAGCGCAGCGACGTGCTGCTCACCAATCCGGTGATGGACGGGACCAATCTCGTCGCGAAGGAGGGGCCGGTCCTCAACCGCAACGACGGCGTCGTGGTCCTGTCGCGCGCTGCGGGCGCCGCCGCCATGCTCGACGAGGGCGCGCTGCTCGTGAACCCCTACGACGTCGAGGCTCAGGCCGCGGCGCTCCACCGCGCCCTGACGATGGACCCCGACGAGCGGGCGGCGCGGGCCGGAAGGCTGCGCGCCGCCGCGCGGCGCGGGGCGCCGGCCGAGTGGTTCGACGCGCAGCGCTCCGCTCTGCGCTCGGCGGTCCGGGGCCGTCCCCGCCGTCCGTGAGGACCCTCACGCGAGGGCGTCCCGCAGGTCGGTGAGCCAGACCGCCACGCCCTCGGTCCCGTGGAGCAGCAGGTCTGCCGCCTCGAGCACCTCTGGCGGGGTCTCGTCCCCGGCGTCGACCGCCACGGCGAGGCCGCCCAGCCGGCGGACCGCCGCGAACGCGGCCAGGTCGCCGCGGTCGTCGCCGACGTAGGCGACGGTCTCCAGCCCGAGCTCGCGGGTCAGCGCAGCGACCCCCGCCCCCTTGTCCCAGGCCACCGGCGGCCGCAGCTCCTCAACGAGCTTGCCGGGCTCACGTGCCAGGCCGGTGGCGGCGGCGACGTCACGCACGAGCCGTTCGACGGCGCGTCCGGCGCTGCCTCGGTCGGCGGCGTTGCGCCAGTGCACGGCGACGGCGAGCCCCTTGTCCTCAAGCGTCACGCCGCGCAGGCCGGCCAGTCGCGCCGCAAGCAGGTCGCGGGCATCGTCGACCGCCGCTTCCCACGCCGCCGCTTCCGGCCGGGCCCGCACGGTCCCGTCGACGTACTCCTGCAGTCCGTACAACCCGAGCAGGCGCACGCCGCGCACGCCGGCGCGCGCGGCGAGGAACGCCGCCGGGCGGCCGCTGACGACCGCGAGGAGCCCCAACCGCTCGGCGAGGTCGGAGAGCACCGGTGCCAGGTCCGGTGTCATCGCCGAGTCCGCCGGGTTCGCGACGATCGGTGCGAGCGTGCCGTCGAAGTCGAGGAAGAGCCCGGCCCTGGACGGGTCCGCCGGGGAAAAGCCCTCAACCACGGCCGGTCACCGGCGACCGCACGGCCACCCCGCTCGTCCACCGCCGGGTCATGCGCATCAGTGGATGCGCGGCTCGTGGGGCAGCGCCTCGACGATGCCGGCCTCCTCGACGGCGAGCTCGGTCAGCCGGCCGGCGACGTCCTCGCCCGGGCACTCGACCTCGGCGAGGTCGACGAACAGCCGGTAGTGACCGGCCTCGGAGCGGGCGAGCTCGGTGTAGAAGGCCCCGAGCGGATCGTCGGCCAGGGCGTCGCCGAGCAGGCTGAGCCGCTCCCACGATCGGGCCTCGATGAGCGCGGCGCAGAGCAGCCGGTCGACGAGCCCGCCGGACCCGCCGGCGCGGCGGTGCCGCAACAGGGCGCCGGCGTAGCGGTCGGGACGGTCCGCCGCCAGCGGCCAGCCGCGGGCCCGCAGGTGGCCGAGGACCTGGTCGAGGTGGCGGAGCTCCTCCCGGGCGAGCTTCGCCATCCGGGCGACGAGGTCGGTGCGCGCGGGCTCGCGGTTGAGCAGCGACAGGGCCGAGAGGGCCGCCTTCTTCTCCGCGTGCGCGTGGTCGCTCATCGTCGCGGGCAGGTCGGCGAGCGCGACGTCGACCCAGCCCGGTGGCGTCCCGACGCGCAGTGCGTCGACCCGCGGGTCGGGGACGAGGCCCGTCACGCCGATGCCCCCATCCGCATCGAGCCGCCCTGGCGGCCGCGTTCCGTCGCGACGATCTCGGCGACGATCGACAGCCCGATCTCCTGCGGCGTGCGGCTGCCGATGTCCAGCCCGCACGGGGAGTGCAGTCGCGCGAGGTGCGCCGCGGGCGTCCCGGCATCACGCAGCCGCCTGACGACCTCGGGGGCGTGCCGGCGACTGCCGAGCATGCCGACGAAGAAGGCCTCGCTGGCCAGCGCCACCCGCAGCACCTCGTCGACGTAGGGGGCGTCGTGGTCTGAGAGCACGACCGCATCGTGGGGACCGGGGGGCGCCGCGAGCAGATACCGGGGCGGGTCGTCGGCCTTGACCTCGACGCCGGGGGCGACCGCCGTCTCTCCGCCGGGGGCGACCAGCACGACCCGGCGGCCGACGGCTCTGGCGAGGTCGGCCACGGCGCGGCCGACCGGGTTGGCGCCAAGGACGATCACCGCCGGTTCCGGCACGTGCACCTCGGCGAACAGCTCCAGGGACCGCTGCCGCCCGTGGCCGGGGAACTCCAGCCGCCGGCGGAGCGGCGCCGACGCCGACAGGGCCTCGTCGGCCAGGTCGACCCCCGCGGTGTCGAACTCCGAGCACCCGAGCGTGCCGGCCAGCACGCCGTCCACGCCCACGACCAGCTTCGCGCCCGCGTGCGACGGCGCATCGCCCTCCACGGCGAGAACGGTGACGAGCACCACCTGCTGGCCGCGCCCCCGGGCGCGGGCCAGCGCGTCATAGACGTCCATGAGCGCCTCCCTGGCGAGACCCTACCGGCCCGTCGCGATCGGAGTCCGCTGCGGGCCGCGGGAGGGTAGCGTGCACCGCTCCTGATCGACGGGGGTCACGCGGTGCGACGTTCGATGGTGGTGCTCCTGTCCGTGCTCGCGGCCCTGGTCGCGGCGCCGGTGCCCGCCGCCCCGCCGAGCGCCGCCCAGCCGGCCCTGGGGACGCTGGGCGGCGCGCCGGTCTGGCCGGGGCTGTACCGCGACCAGCGCACGGTGCGCCTGTCCGACGGGTCGCCGGTCGTGGTGAACGTCCTGCACTTCCGCAGTGACGACCCGTCGCTCGAACTGCGCCCGGTCCTGGCGCAGGGGCGCGTGCCGGGGCTGGAGACGGTTGCCGAGATGGGGCGGCGGCTGTACGGCGAGGGCGCCGTCGCCGGCGTCAACGGCGGCTTCTGGCTGGCGAGCCCCGTCGGGGAGCCCAATGGTTACTGGGCGGTCGACGGCGAGCTGGTGTCGGAGTCCGAGACCCAGGGTCGCGGTCCCAGGGGCACCGCCGCCTTCGGCGGCGGGGGCGTCGTCATGGACCGCGTGAGCACGCGGGTGAGCGTCGTGCTCGGCGACGGCCTGCGCCTGCCGGTCGCCGGCGTCAACCGCGGTCTGCGGCCGGGGCCGGCCCCAGGGGGCGACGGGGAGGATGCGCTGCTCGTCTACACGCCGCGCCTGGGCCCGGCGGTGCTCGCCGCCGGGGCGTCCGCACCGGTGCGGGCGTACACCCTCGGCGACGTGACCCTGCCCGCGTCGGGACGGGCAACCGGCGTGGTGGCCGAGGTGGCCGACGCGACCGGGCGGGAGGTGCCGATCCCGGCGGGCGGGGTCACCCTGCTCGCCTACGGCCGCGCGGCCGACGGCCTCGCGACCACCGGCGTGGGCGCCACCGTCGAGCTGGACGTCACGCTGCTTCCGGTCGACCAGGACCGCCTCCCGGCCTGGGCGCAGGTCGTGCACGGCTTGGCGGCGGGGCCGCTGATCGTCAAGGACGCGGTCCCGACCGACCCCGCCGACTGGGAGGACGAGGGGTTCGCCCCCGACGTGCACTCACTGGTCCGGGCTCCGCGATCGGCCATCGGCGTCACGTCCGGCGGCGAGACCGTCCTGCTGACCGCGGACGGGCGCCGCCCGGGATACTCGGCGGGACTGACCATCGCCGAGCTGGCCACGACGATGATCTCCCTTGGGGCCGTCGAGGCCCTCTCGCTCGACGGCGGCGGGTCCTCCCAGTTCGTGGTGGACGGGCTCCTCCGCAACCTGCCCTGCTGCGACACCGCGACCCGCCCCGTGGCCAACGGCCTGTTCGTGTTCCACGACTACCGCTTCACGTCGACCGAGCGGCTCGCGGGCGCCGGCCGGGCCGAGACGGCCGCCGAGATCGCCCTGGCCGCGTATCCCGACGGTGCGCCGGAGGTGCTGGTCGCGAGCGGGGAGGCGTTCCCGGACGCCTTGGCCGGCGGGGCGCTGGCCGCGGAGGTCGGCGGCCCGCTGCTGCTGACCGCGCGTGACGCGCTGCCGCCCGCCACCATCGACGCGCTGGCGCTGCTGCGACCGGAGACGGTCACGATCCTGGGCGGTTTCGCCGCGGTCGCCGGCGAGGTCGAGAAGGCGCTTGACGAGCGCTACGCCGTGCGCCGCCTGGCCGGTGCCGAGCGGACCGCGACGGCGGCGGCGATCGCCCGCCGGGTCGCCCCCCGCTCGCGACGGGCCTTCCTGGCCTCCGAGGGCGGCTTCGCGGACGCGCTGGTCGCGGCGGTCCCGGCGGGGCTGCTCGGCGAGCCGGTGCTGCTGTCGCGTAGCGCCGCGCTGCCGGCCCCGACCAGGGCGTACCTGCGGCGGGCACGGGTCGAGGAGGTCGTGATCGTGGGGGGTCGGGACCGCATCGGACCCGGAGTGGTGGCCGAGCTCCGCCGTCTCGGCATCGCGGTGGCTCGCCTGGCGGGGTCGAGCCGCTACGGGACCACTCGCGCCGTCACCGAGTGGACGTCGTCCCACGCGCCGGGGCTGGAGGGCACCGGCCTGGTGGTCGCCACGGGCGACGACTTCCCGGACGCGCTGGCCGGCGGGCCGCTGGCCGTCGCGCGGAGGCAGCCGCTGATGATCGTGCCGGCCGGGAGCGTCCTCGCCGATCCTGACGCGGCGGCGTACCTGGAGGAGCGTGCCGGCGGAGCGCTCGAACGGGTGACCCTGCTCGGCGGTCTCGGGGTGCTGAGCTCCTACCAGGAGTACGAGCTCGACCAGCTGGCCCTGCGCCCGCCCGCCGAGACCGCCACCGCGTCCGGGTAGGCCGCCGCTGGGACCCGCAACTCGGTGCGGTCGGGCTCCGGTGCCCCCTGTGCCAACCGCGGTTACCAGTCGATGGTGAAGCCCCGCAACTTCAGTTCGTCGAGCAGGTCGGCGCACGCGTGAAGCGGCGCGGAGGTGCAGTCGAGCCTGGCATGGTGGTAGAAGGCCACGTTCACAGAGGTCTCAGGGCTGGTGCGCGGCCGGTAGACCAGCGCGTGGAGGTCGGCGCCCCACCATCTGGCGGTGCGGTCGGTGAGTTCCTGGGCCGACTCCCACACCGTCTGCTCTCGGCTGGTGGAGATCCGATCGTCGACGGCGAGTGCGTCGAGGACCACCTCGCGGCGCAGGTCCAGGACGGTCAGCTGGCCGCTGAGGGTCGCGACGTGGTGCTCAGCGTGATCGGACGGGATGAAAAGGCCGGTGTCCCAGTGCCGCTCGCGGGCGGCTCCGTGCGCGGTCGTGGCGGCGTAGCGGACGCGATGCAGGCCCGCCGCGGAGTCGAACCGGTACCGCGGGACCGCGAACGGCGTCCAGTCCCACGCGTCACATGCGGCGGTGTCGAAGCGCCACAGGGTCGCGGTGAGCGTGCTCAGGAGCCGCCGGCCCGGGTCTGCGTCGGGCAGCGAGAAGACGCCGGTCAGAAGCCGCCCCCGAGGCGGTGGAGGATCCGCCAGGCGTCGTCGGCCTGCTCTGGGTCGTCCAGCGCCTCGGCGACACAGCGACCGTCGAGTTCTTCGCGGGGCAGTCGCATGATCCGGTCTGCGGCGACTGCGTCGGTCGTGAACGCCGTGATGGCCCTGAGGATCTCCCCGAGCTCCACGCGCAGTCCGGCGTCGGTGAACTGCCAGGCAGGGTGGTAGGTGACGTTGCCGATGGTGCGACCAAGCAGCTTGCCGCGGCCCCGCATCTGGTGGACCGCTTGGGGTGTGGCAACGCCCAGGTGTTCGGCGACCGCTGCGGTCGTGAGCGCCTCCGCCTTGAACGCGTTCAGCGCACTGAGGCGACGATTCTGGCCGACCCGCGCCGCTGTTGGACGCAGCTCCTCGGTGATCTTGACCGGTTCGCCGAGCAGGGCGTGGAGGACCGGGAGCACCCGTTCCGGTTCACGTTCGGCTTCCTCGGCGATCCGTGCGATCAGACCGGACATGGCAGCCTCCTGAGAAGCATCCTACTCCGGGCATCGCCACCTTCAACGATTTCAACAGGTGTTCCGACGCCGCCAGCCCGGGGCGGGCGGCGTCCGCGCGCCACCAACTCACCGTCGACCAGGTCGGGGTATGTCTGCCCAGGTGCTCACGTACCACGAGGTATCGCGGATCTTCGGCAACGGCCATGCGCAAAGGCCGCTACGGTGATCTGATCGACCCGTCGTTGAAGCTGTTGCCCGGCCACTCCTCCGCCGCGAAGTAGCGCCGCCAGAGAGGACGACGATGTCCGACGGTTCCTTCCGGGCGGTGCCGCCGCCGTCCGCCCCGCGACCCGGGGCCTCCCCGGGCGTGGGCGGCGTGCTCCTGCCGATCCTCGTCGGTCTGCTCGGCTTCCTACTCGGGCTGGGCATCGGCCGCTTCGTCCTCGGAGAGCGCGTGCAGCTCGCGGAACCGATGCCGGCCGAAACCGTCACCGCCGTCGAGACCGTCACCCAGACCGTCACCGAAACCGTCACCGAAACCGTCACCGAGACGGTGACCCAGACGCCGACCGCCCCGACCAGCCCCACCGCCCCGCCCGCCGCCGATGACATCCTCCTCGACGGCACGTTCACCGCCGGCCAGTTCGAATTCAGTGAGGTCACGATCCGCGAGGACTCCTTCGAAGACTTCGAAGTCAGCGCCACGGTCACCAGCACCGGCGGCGACGTCGCCACCGCCCAGTGGACGGTGCGCATCCTCGACGCCGCCGGCGAGGAGCTCGGCACCGCCTCGGCCTCCGGCGGGCCGCTCGCCGCGGGCGCCTCCGCCGATGTCCGCCTGATCTCCTTCGACGACTATGCGCCCGGCGCCGACACGGTGGAGTTCGTGGTCGACAGCCAGACCTGAACCGGCCCTGTCGCACCTCGGGGCTACGGTGCCGTCCGAATCGCCGACGAGTGAGGAGGGGGGGCGGATGGCTGCGTGGACGGAGGTGGCGGCGTCGGCACCGGCCTTCGCCGAGGCGGTGCAGGCGCGCTTCGACGCCCACCGCCACAAGGTGCTCGCGACGCTGCGCCGCGACGGGTCGCCCCGGATCAGCGGCATCGAGGCCGGATTCGGCGACGGGCAGCTGTGGCTCGCGATGATGGAGGGATCACGCAAGGCGCGGGACCTGCAGCGGGACCCGCGGCTCGCCCTGCACAGCCCGTCGGAGGACCCGCCGGACGATCCCACCGCCTGGGAGGGCGACGCGAAGCTCTCCGGACGCGCCGTGGAGGTGACCGACCCGGACCGAATCGCCGCCGCGCTCCAGGCGATGGGCGCTGCAGGTGAAGGCCCGCCGCAGCCGATGCACCTGTTCCGCGTCGAC